>JACMKO010000147.1 GCA_014380065.1 Leptolyngbya sp. ES-bin-22
GCTCTCGCCACCTTGCACCACTTGCACAGACTGCCAACCGCTATAGGCCAGGCGGTAATGGTACAGCAAATGCTCAAACGGCTTGCCCCCGATAGTGATCTCAACCTGTTTGAAATGGGTGAAATCGGACAAACCCATCACCCCTGGATGATGTTCCAGGTCGAACATCACTTCTTTCGCCGGTCCCACGGTTGCCCGCCACTGTTGGACGCGTCGTTGCAACGTTCGCAAAATCGAACGCCCATATTGACCGGGATAGTGCTCTTGCAGGTGTTCCAGCAGTGTCAATGCTTGCAGTTGCGGTTGCTGCTCCAACAGTGGCACCAAGTCCTGTTCCCACACTGACGCTAACGGGTCTTGCCGGGTACGCCAGTCGTGTGGTCGTCCCCGTTGTGGCCGATGCTCTCCGGTTTCAATGCGTCTGCCGCTACGGACGGACAGCCCACTTTTCGCTGCCGCAGCTTCCTGCGACAAACCATGCTCTCTTGCCTTCATGTAGAGTTGAGCCTGTTGAGAATTAATGCATTTTCCAGACACTGGCAGTCTTTGTAATTGGCGTTAATTGACGCTGCCAGTGTCCTTTATTTTTAGAACGTCTGTTCTATCCAGTCAGTTCAAGTTTTGGTCTTTGTTTGTGCCTACCCGGACAAGATAGTTGTCGTCGGTCGGTCAAGTTAATTGTCGTTCAATAACAGTGAACAATCCCACAAAAGTGTCTACGACCTTAAGCGTTTCTTCCTCTACCGACAAGCACGATCGCCCCTAAAGTAGCTTCACTCATACATTGGAAGCTACTTATGAAGTTAGATGCCAATTTACCCATTCTCTCCGCCGACTCACCCGCCAACCTCCTTGACCCGATTGATATCATCCACACGATGATCGATCTTCGCGCTCAATTGGCGGCACTCGAACAGCAAGTCCAAGCGCTTCAGCCTGCCTTCTATGCTGCCTGTACGGCGCTAAATCTGGAGAAGATCGCAACAGAGCGTGCCACGATTTCTCGCAAACTCACTCCAGGGAAATGGGCCTATCCCGCCGAGATTATGGAGCAGGAAGATTTGTTGAAGCAACTCAAATCGCAGTTCCAGCAAGCCCATGAACCCATCGGAGGGCGAGAGATCATTTGGGCAATTAAACTCTTACTGGCAACTGCCTAGCGTCAAGCCCATCTGCGCGAAGGGAAGTCGGCAGCGATCGCATTCCCCTGTGGCCCAATAACTGGGTAATTGAAAGGCATGATGGCAGCAGGGACATTGAGTTAACAGCGATCGCTGATGGATGTCACAAGCGGATTGATCAGCCAGCTGCCAGGTGAGTTTATGCCAGGGGGCTTCGGCGTAGCAGTCCGGACATAACCGTGTTGGCCAATAAAGTCGAATGCCTAAGGGGGAGCACATGCGCTGGAAACGAAGCATGTCAACGCCAGTGAGTTGCGATAGTTGTTCAAGATGAGCGCTGCTGGGCCGTCGTTGACGAGAGGGGCATTCCCAATAAGAGACTAGATACGATCGCGCCCTTAGCAAGGTCGATAGCTGAGCACCACTCAAGTAATTGGCACGACGAAAACGCCCCAAGAAGTGCCCAAAGCTCTCATCAGGATGGGGTTCAACCTGGAACAGCCAAGGCTTGATTGAGGACCTTAAAGACGGTTCCACTCGCTTCATGAACAGCCTTTCATCACTTGATGGCCAGCGAACATTCTTTCACCACTTGTCTAAGCAATGGCAGCTCGATGCGTTTCTGACCACGTTGTAAGGTCCGAATGGCCGCTTCACACAGAATTTGATCCAACACCCCGATATAACCTCGAGTAGCCTGAAGCAGAAGACTCTGCGCTTTGACATTCGTTAAATCAGAGGACTCAGGTAGTTGCAGCACATGTTCCTCCCAAAGCGCTGTCATCTCCTGAAGTGCCTCACTACCTAAGCGTGAAAAGCGATAAGCCGATAGAAAGCGGTACAGTACTTGTTCATCTCGTTGGATAACGGCGTTGAGCCGATCCGTACCCACCAAGACCACCGCAATTTCTAACAAGTCTGAAATATCTCTAATCTCGGACATCGCCTGAGCCGTCGCTCGTTGTGCCTCATCAAAAATGATCATCTCCACCTGGCAACTCCGCAGAACATGATACACCCGCTCTCGTAGTTCAGGGACGCGGCCTCGGGTTGCTTGGTATTGCAAACTCTCTAGTAAGCCCACAAACAGACTACTGACAGAAAGGTTCTCACGGCAATGCCAATACATCACAGGAATGATGGGGGCTTCGCCTAAGCGCTGTGTCACTTTGCATTTGAGGTGGTAGGTATCACAACTCACGGTCTTGCCAGTGCGCGATTCGCCAATGACACGGCACGACTGTCTGGACAGTCGTTTACCGTCAAGCCAGGTATGAAATGCCACCATCTGAGGCAATTCCAGGACGCGACGCCGACCCAATTGTCGAATCCGTTCATGCACATCGGCCGTCGTGCTTTGTCGTTCAGTCACAGGGGCTTGATCCGGCATAAGTAGTTCCAGAATGGATAGTTTGAGGCACTAGAAGCCGTGTTCGTGACGCAGTTGCTCGTAGTCGTAAACCCGAATGACGGGTAAGGGCTTAGGGGCAAGCAACGCTCGCGCTTCGGTTTCACCGACAGCGGTTTCAGCCACAGGCAATGAGTCTTCGACGATCACGGCAGCCACTGGCTGAGGCACTTTCGAGGGCGCTGACAGTAAATCATCAATGAATTGCACCCGCGTGCGGATTTCCGTGAGGATAGCCTGATTGCTAATCTCGCTTCGAGCTTCCCGCAAACGCCGACTGATGCTTTTGGCTTCCGCTAGCGATAAGCGCTCCGTGGCTAGGTTTTGGGCATGAGCTCGAGCCAAAAAGATATCTCTCGCTCCCTGGTGTCGGTAAACGAAAACAGTCGTGATATCCCCAGGATCGTAGCGCAGCACCACTTCTTCTCCCGCGTAGCCAGCCAGATACTCGCCGCGATAAATGAGGTTGGCAAACCGGATGTAGCCCCCCTGGTACACCCGGCGACGGTGCTGGCGCAGCAAGAGTAAATCGAGCTGCCGCTCTTCTGGCGGCAACCCCTGAGCCATCAAGCCCGCTTTCCAGCGCGCTAGACGGCACTCTTGACTGCGGGCATCGCACCGTTGGTTGTAGTTATCGACAATGTAGCGGACTAAGAGACCCTCCAGTTGCTCTAGGGTCAGACACGCCTCCGCTTGAATCGACTCGCGATGAGACTTGACTGATCGGGTGGTATAGCCCGGTAGCATGGAGAAAAATTCACGGTTCAGTGTACCGAAGGGGCGTTCGACGATGCCACCCTCAGCAGGACGCTGCCGCAGGCACAGGACAATGCCTAACTGGCTGGCCACTTGCTCAATGTGTGCCGAGGTAAAGTCAGAACCGGCGTCCGTGTAGAGGTACTGCGGCACACCATAGCTCTCCCACAAATGCTGGGGTTCGTAACCCTGTTGATACTGTTTGGGCAAGATGGACTGCCGCAGCGCCAGTCCAGTCACCCCAGCACTCGGGCCTTCCATGCCTAGGTGAAAGCCCATGATGCACCGCGAATACGTGTCAATGACCGTGGTTAAGGTGGGACGCCCCAGCACTGCCCCTTGGTGATCCACCACAAAGATATCGGCCGGGGTGTGATCACATTGCCACACCTGGTTACTGTACTCCACGTTGATTTCAATCCCTGCTTTGCTCCTGAGCGTCAGGGTCTCTCCCTGCCAACCAATCGAACGTCGCTTCTGCTTCTGCTCTTGTTGATCCACGAGCGCAGCCAGAATCCGGTAGACACTACGACGGCTGGGATAATCCCTGCTGCCCTGTGCCGCAGCCCGACTCGCCACGATTTTGGCCACTTGGCTCCGGCTCATCTGCCTCATCCCGCGATTCCCTTTCCGGTAAGTCTCCACAATGAACTCCCGCCAGGTGGCATCAAGCTTGAGCTGCCCTGCGTCACAACGCAACTGCCGCTTGAGCCCCTCCATACCCTGCTCTCGATACTGCTGTTGTAAGCGCCGCAGGCTACGCCGACTCAGACCCAAGGCTTGAGCCGCTTGCCCTTGTTCAAAGCGATAGTTCGCTTTGCCTCGGCAGCTTTCGAGGCGCTGCAGCACGGCTAGCCGCTCTTGCACGGCTGCAGAAGGCGCACTCGCAACCGCTAACCCGATCACCCCTGCTGCCCCAGCCGCTTCAGCCTCACCTTTTTCGCCCTTGCCACGTGCCACGCTTTTTGTCCTCTCGCTGCTGCTGTCAAGCCCGCCTCAACAAACGCTCAAAGCTTTGTCAAAGCAGCCTTGCAACGACTCCTCAGGCACTTTAGATTGTGCCACGCTCTTTAACCACTCATTGTGCCACAGTCTTTGTCCTTGTGCCCTGAAACTACCAGTAGCTCTAGCCTCTGGCTGCTTAAAGTTTTGCTCCCACTGTAGCAAAACCACTCGCAAGGCGACCACTACCCAGACGGATCAAGACGGATCAAGCTTTGAAAGCTCGACTCAGCAAGCCTTTAGCCATAAAACGGTCATTTATCGTGGCACATTCTCTCGATCGGGGTCAAATACCGTGGCACTCGACAAATTCCA
>JACMKO010000148.1 GCA_014380065.1 Leptolyngbya sp. ES-bin-22
CAAATTGCCGAGTTTGAAGCAAAGCGATCTATCACATTTGTAATTGAACAAAAATTTGATATGGCATTCAGCGGCATCATTGAAGTCCGTGATATTGAGTACGAGCACTCTCAAGCGGAATTGAGTTTTTGGTTAGTAGTGGACAAATGGGGTCACGGCTATATGAGTGAAGCCTTAAAACCGATGATCCAATTCGGGTTTGAAGAACTGGAACTCAATCGGCTATATGCCCACCACATGATGAGAAATCCTGCTTCAGGAAAGGTTCTGCAACGAAATGGATTTGTACAAGAAGGGTTGCTACGTCAAAGAGTCCGAAAATGGGGGGGATTTGAGGATGTAGCGTTATGGGCCATGTTGAAAAGAGAGTGGTGTGATGCATTAGCCCATCAAGTTATTGGAGCAAACAGTTGAAAGATTTTGATCCTTAGAGTTTCTCTCGTACCGCTTCAATTAATCATTGGCTTTTAGTCTTCAGAAGAAACTGACTGCTGATTGCTCAATCAACTCAAAATTCCCTCACCGATGGCTTGCCGTCCTTCACTTCACCCACCATGATTAGGCTGGCAACGCCGATGAACAAGCCATTTTCAAGGACACCGGGAATGTTGTTGAGCGTTTTTTCCAGTTCAGCGGGGTGATCGATGCCGTTGTCAAACTTCACGTCGATGACGAAGTTGCCCTGATCGGTGATGACTGGACCCGCTTTTTTCACACCCATACGGAGTTGAGGTTTGCCGCCCAGTGCTGCGATCGCCTTCATCACAGGACTCATCGCCATTGGCACCACTTCCACAGGCAGCAGAAACGTCGTGCCGAGTTTATCGACTAACTTACCGCTATCCACCACGACAATGAACTGATCGGCAAACGCATCAACGATCTTCTCTTGCGTATGAGCGGCTCCACCCCCTTTGATCAGGTTCTTCTGCGGATCGACTTCATCAGCGCCATCGATCGCGATATCAATGCGATCGACTTGATCCAGCGTTGTGAGAGGAATGCCGTATTCCTTTGCCAGCACGATCGCCTGAAACGATGTACTTACGCCCTTAATGTCTTTTAGATCACCGCTTTTGAGGCGATCGCCCAACGACTGAATCGCAAAGGCTGTCGTTGACCCGGTGCCTAGTCCTACAATGGAACCTGACTGCACTCGTGCCGCCGCTGCCGCTCCAACCTGCTTTTTTGACTGTGTTGTGGGGTCAAGTTCAGTGCTCATAGCAACGTTGTTTTAGGGTGAGGAGTAAGGGGTGAGGAGTAAGGGGTGAACGCTTAAAGAGGTACGAGCGCTGTAAAGTTCAGAGTGCGTCGGAGCGGCGACTTAAAGCTTAAACGCTTCTACCGAAGTCGGATCAGCTCACACCGCTCTCCTCACACCTCTCCCCTCACCTCCCCAAGCAAGTCTACTATCGATGGGCGATCTTCCTATGAGTTGGCACGAAGATTTTTCTGAGGCAGACTATCAACACTACTGGAACCTCTCGCCTGAGGCGCGCCATGAGCTGCTGGCAGAGAAGCAAAGTGCTGAGTCGTTAAGGGCATTGTTGCTGTATCAGCAGGCACAACAAGCGTTGGATGGCAATGATGTGCATACGGCGATCGCGTGCTTCGTGGAAGTGCTGGCGCTCAAACCAGGCTGGCATGATGTCTGGGCAGGGCACGCCGCTGCGCTACTCAAAGCACGCGAAAACGAGGGCGCGATCGCCAGTTGCGTGCGGGCGCTGGAACTGGCACCAAACAATGCTGAAGCCTGGAGTCTTCAAGGCGTGGCGCTCTATCGCTTGGGACGGTTTGAAGCCGCTGCTAATAGTTGCGATCGTGCCCTGGAGCTAAAACCCGACGACCATCAAGCATGGAGTACGCTCAGCGATGCCCTCAACCATCAAGGGCGCTATACAGAAGCCGTGGTGAGCTACGACAGGGCATTGACGCTGAAACCCGATGAGCCATCGCTTTGGGGCAACCGAGGTGCAGCACTGCAAAAGCTCGGTCGTTACGAGGAAGCCATTGCTAGCTATGACAAACTCTTGCAAGCAGAGCCAAAACGTTACGAACTCTGGCACCAACGCGGGCTGGCGCTGCGAAAGTTGCGCCGCTTTGATGCTGCGATCGCCAGCTTTGACGAAGCACTCACCCTTCAGTCCGCTTTCTACCCAGCGACCCGCAGCAAACTGTTCCTTCTGCTTCAAACTGGACAACTGTTGCGCTATGTCATGGGCAGAAAAACGTTGGTCGAACAGGGAAAAGTGACCAACGACTTGCGAAATGTCTTTGATTCCGTAGTGAAAACGAAGCTGCCAACGCTAGTGGTCATTGCGCTGGTAGTGCTTTCCAGCACACATAGCCGAGTCACCGCGCTGGCGATCGCAGGAATTTTCCTCCTCATTGTGTCGATCAGCGATCTCATTTCAGAATCACAAAAGTAGCTAACCCCTTTTGGGCAGCGATCGTTGCTTATAGCGATTCAAACTGACCGGTAAAGCCATCCAGCGTCATGCATTCCTCTTGCAGCGCTTCAGCATCGCTCACATCGTCTAGCTCAAAGGTCATAACGCGTCGCTCATCGTCTTTCATCTTTTTGGTCGAAAGCGGTTTAGCCGCATATTTCGCTACGATCGCATTAAACGCGGTCGCCTCTTTACGCCAACTTTCAGCAGAGCAATAAATCGTTACAAGCCACATCTTAGTTTATTTGCTGATTGTAATAGTGATAGTAGATGATCGTCTGACTCACTTTTCCAGAACTTTTTTAACCGCTTTCATTCAGTCAGGTGGCGCGTCAAGCTGCGAAATGCTTTTTGATCATTTTTGCCCATTCAAAGAGATTTTTGCCATAAATCCTGGCATCAAGGCTCAGACAAGACTCAAATCGATCGCGGTTCAACTCCCAAATACCGTTCCAGTAAAGAATTTTGACGATGGTTTGTCAGCGCTCTCGGTCGCGATCGGCTGTGCTAGATTGAGCGTAGTCTTTTGCAGTTTCTCTTAGCTCAGTCCTATGGCAGTCACGAAACGTGGACTTGTTCTCGCCTCAACAGCAGTCGCAGTTAGTGCAGTCACCATCACGGGAGCTGGCATTCAACTCTCTCAAGGGCAAGCCTTCTTTCAAGAAAGCCCTAAGGGTCTCATTGATGGCGTTTGGCAAATCATCGATCGCACCTATGTCGATAACACCTTTAATAAGGTCGATTGGAAGGCGACACGCACCGAGTATCTAAACAAACCCTACGCTAATAAAGAAGAGGCTTACAAAGCGGTACGTGAAATGCTCAAAAAACTGGGCGACCCGTACACTCGCTTTATGGACCCGCAAGAGTACAAGAATATGCAGATTGACATTTCTGGGGAACTCACTGGGGTCGGTATTCAGCTTGCAGCCGATGAAAAAACGAAAAAGCTGACGGTCATTGCGCCGATCGAAGATTCGCCTGCCTTTACAGCGGGCATTTTGGCAAAAGACATCATCACCCAGATTGATGCCCAAACCACCGAAGGCATGGAGCTAAACAAAGCGGTGTCGCTGATTCGAGGCACTCCTGGAACCAGCGTCAAGTTGACTGTCCAGCGCGGTGACAAGCAGCTAAGCTATCAGCTTAAGCGGGCAAAAATTGAGATCCATCCTGTCCGTTCTAGTTATCAAAAAGACGCGGCTCAAGGTGGCGTTGGTTACATCCGCTTGGTGCAGTTCAGCGCCAACGCGCCTGCTGATATGAAGAGTGCGATCCAGA
>JACMKO010000149.1 GCA_014380065.1 Leptolyngbya sp. ES-bin-22
CCTGACTCCAGCCGAAATTGGATTTGCTGCTGTGTCGTCTCAATCACCTTTAAGTAGATATCAACTTGCGCTGTGAGAAACAGAAACGCTTTACTCGCTACTTGATAGAGCCTCTTGCAGCCATCGATCGAGCTTCGATTGCCCAGCCTAAAGTCGTTGCGGTGAAGTATTTCGCTACGGGTCAGTGCAGGGAAGTATTGCACCCAGCGAGGGTAGTCAGTTAACTGTTGCCATGTGCTCGCACGGTCTAGGGGTAAGTACATGTGAGCCGTGACGGCACCACCCCACGCAGAGTAAGGTCTGGCTTTCAATAAGATTTCACCGCTCAGGAGTGGCTTGGAATGTACTTCGTCCCGTTGTTGAGCGACAAGATGAGTGAATCCAGGTGTAGTGCGGGTAAGCGTTGGTGCAGTAGAGGTCATCATTCCAGTCCAGAAACTCCTCGTGGGTAGAATTTGTACAGGATGGAACTTACTTCAACAGCAGCAAGGCAGAGTCGAAGGAGTCTTGTGTTCCGTACTACCAGCAAGCATAGCGCCATAATTGCAAAGAAAGATTGCGTAGGGGCGTAAAGATTCGGCTAAGTTTTCGCTAGACGCAGCGGTCATCCGAAAAGCTGGGGTTGTTGTCATTTTGTGGCTCAACGCTTGTGACTCAACGTCCAGTCTTGATGGGTTGTCGTCCCGCTTAGTTTGTGCGAACTTGTGCTGTTCTCAGAAGAGGCGCAAGCGTTTGAAGCGACAACGGCTGCTTACTCCTCTCTAACCGCCGAGAAAGTCCCGGATAAGCTGGTTCACTAACTGCGGCTGTTCTTGCTGTACCCAGTGGCTGCAATGAGGGATGTAGCGAATGCGAAAATCCTGTACGTACTTTTCGGTGCCGTACGTGAGTTCTTTGCCAAGGGCTGTATCCGCCTCGCCCCAAATCATTAGGGTGGGAGTAGTAAGGATGCCCCAATCACGGCTGGTTAAGCCTTGTGCGAAGACATTGCGATAGTAGTTGAGTGCAGCCGTCAACGTATCCCGCCGAGCGAAGGCATTTTTATATGCCTCAATATCTTCGTCGCTGAAGGCATTTTTATTGACCGCCATGCCTTTGAAGGCTGTTTCTAATACCTGGTAGTCATTCAATTGAATCAGTAATTCTGGCAGTAGCGGGATTTGAAAGAAGAAAATGTAGGCGCTACGAAGTAACTGCTGCGGGGTACGTAAGCCTTCAGCAAATTTGGCAGGATGCGGCAGATTGAGTATAACCAAACGATCGACCAACTCTGGATAGGCGTAGGCAAACGACCAGGCGATCGCGCCGCCCCAGTCATGACCGACTAGGAGGCAGCGATCGTAGCCCAACCCCTCAATCACGCCCTTCACGTCTTTCATAAACTCTGCCATTACATAAGCAGATTGAGCCTCTGGTTTATCACTCTCGTTGTAGCCACGCAAATCCACAGCAACAACCTTGTGATCCGTCGCAAACTCTGGAATCTGATGTCGCCAGGAATACCAAAATTCTGGAAACCCATGCAGGAAGAGCATCAGCGGACCTTCGCCCTGTGTCACGTAGTGCAGTTTGATGCCGTTGGTATGAATCGTATCGTGATGCCAGGACGCTTCGGACATAATCAATGCGGTGGGTTACGGTTGGGCTGCAAGCGCAGTTTAACGCGCTCGTTCGCCTGCTGCCAGTCTCCGCTTCGTTTGAGCCGATCGTCGCGTTTTTCTAGACCTGAGTACAGAGCAGTGTTCACTCAAAAAAGCAGCCCTCTAGTCGGCGTGTCTCCACTCAATTGTGTCTAAATTATTTGACATCCCAAATCCATCGCTTCTCCTTTTTCCTCATGCTTCAAACTCAAGCCCATCGCGGACTTTTTGTTGGCTTAGTGACGTTGGATTTAATTTACCTGGTCGATCGCCCGCCCACTGACAATGAAAAGATCGTCGCGTCTGATTACACCGTAGCCGCAGGGGGACCGGCGACAAATGCGGCGGTTGCCTTTAGTTACCTGGGCAATCAGGCGATCGTGTTGGGCATGTTGGGTGCCCATCCGATGATTCAATTGATTCTGGCGGATTTACAGCAATGCGGAGTGACGCTGGCAGATCTTGCCCCCGATCGCCCTGATTCACCGCCCGTCTCTTCCATTATGGTGACGAAACAAACGGGGGAACGGGCAGTTGTTTCGCTGAATGCGGCGAAAACACAGGCGATCGCCGACAGTATTCCTGCCCATAGCTTGCAAGATGTCGCTGTGGTACTGATCGACGGGCATCAGATGGCGGTGGGACGCGCAATCGCAGTGCAGGCTCGATCGCAGAACATTCTGATCGTTGTGGATGGTGGTAGCTGGAAACCGGGCTTTGAAACGGTACTACCGTTTGCTGACTACGTTATCTGTTCCGCCAATTTTCAGCCGCCCAACTGCCAGAGTGCTGACGATGTAGCGGCATACTTGCTGCAACTGGGCATTCCTCATGTTGCAATCACGCAAGGACAACAGCCAATTTTGTACTGGACAGCGGCTCAGGCTGGACACATTGACGTTCCTGTTGTTAACGCGATCGACACATTAGGAGCCGGAGATATTTTTCATGGTGCCTTTTGTCACGCCATTTTGCAGGAAGATTTTAGAGAGGCTTTGGCGATCGCTGCCCGCGTTGCCGCTCAATCTTGCCAGCATTTCGGCACACGTCGATGGATGGAAGAGAATGATGAGTTTTGAGTGATGAGTTTTGAGTTAATTAGCTTTTACCCCTTATCCCTTATCCTTTAGCCTTTAGCCTTCTAATTGGAGCCCGCCCATTTGAAATACTTACAGGCTACGGAATTGCAAGAACTGTTGACGATCGCGCGCAGCATTGGCTGGGGTGCTGCCGACATGTTGCTGAACGTCCACCTCTCAGACCTCGACATTCAAGATGCAACGGGTGAACCCATAACGGCTGCGGATACTGCTGTGGATGCCTATATTCTTAACAATCTGCACGCCAGTTTAGGCACTCGTGCGTTTGCCTACCTGACGGAGGAAACGTACAAAACTCAGCCCTCGCATGAACGGTTGTCAAAGCCATTGGTGTGGGTGATTGATCCGCTTGATGGCACCAAAGACTTTATTAAGGGCACTGGAGAGTATGCGGTTCACATGGCGCTGTTAGAGGACGATCGTCCGATTTTGGCAGTCGTCGTTTGTCCAGCAGCGGCAACGCTTTACTTTGCAACCTTGGGCAACGGCACGTTTGTCGAGCGACAGCACGAAACGCCTGTTTCCATCTACGTTTCGCCACGAAGCCGTGTGGAGGAACTGACGATCGTTGCCAGCCGCACGCATCGGAACGAGCGGTTTAACCAACTCATGCAGCAATTTCCGGTGCAGAACCAGCGATCGGTGGGCAGCGTTGGTGGCAAGATTGCTGCCATTTTGCAACAGCAGGCAGATGTGTACATTTCGCTTTCTGGCACGTCTGCACCCAAAGATTGGGATCTGGCAGCACCAGAGCTAATCCTAACCGAAGCAGGTGGACGCTTGACCCATTTTGACGGCACACCGCTGCGATACAACCAGGAGGACGTGAGCCAGTGGGGTGGCTTGCTGGCAAGCAATGGTCAGTGCCACGACCTTCTCTGTGCTGAGGCGACCAGGATTTTAGCGGCGATCGACGCTCCATAAGCGGCTACGGCAAAAGGCTGCTGCCATCGCTCACCGTTCAACTCCAGCTAGTGTTCTGCCAAGGATTTTTTGACGGGTTGAAAACCCTCAAAAAAAACACCCCACAAGCTTCCCAACTTTGCTTTACCCATCAACTTTTAGTTGACAGACTACTAGAACGTGTCTTTCATGCCTCTCAGTCGAGCAAAGGTTTGCACATCGTTGTCTGCTTGCACGGTCGATCGCAACCCTAGATCGTCCCAGCGCAAAAACGGATTGGTGCGTTTTTCTACACCCAAATTTGACGGGATTGTTGCCTCATTGCCACTGCGGACAGCTTTTACCTCAGCTAAGCGCTGCTGCAAAGCAACATTCGTGCGATCCACAGTCAAGGCAAACTCTAGATTCTTCAGCGTGTACTCGTGGGCGCACCAAACGCACGTATTGTCTGGCAATGCCCGGAGTTTGCTGAGGGAATGAATCATCTGCGTCGGTGTGCCTTCAAACAGTCTGCCGCAGCCGCCTGCAAAGAGTGTGTCGCCGCAGAAGAGGTTGCCTGCCTCGTTTGGCGTTGCAGGCGCAAAGTAGTAAGCAATATGAGCGCGGGTGTGACCGGGTACAAACAGCACCTCAGCCTCGCGATCGCCAAACGCAACGCGATCGCCCTCCTGCAAAAACACCTGTTGCCCAGGAATTCTGCCCCGATCTTCCGCGCCACCATAGACAACTGCATCAGGAAACTGCTGCAACAGTTGGACATTACCACCCACGTGGTCTCCATGATGGTGCGTATTCAAAATCGCCACCAGTGAGGCACCCAATGTCCTCAAGCAGTGCAGTACGGGTTCTGCATCAGCCGGATCAACCACTGCCGCAAGTTTTTGCTCTGGGTTGTGTAAGAGAAAGATGTAATTATCCGCTCGCGCCGGCAGCCGATAAATCTGCATTGATCAAAGCCCCGAATAGTTGCTACTTGCTCACCTTAGCAAAGGGGTGAGCATTGAGAAGGAAACGGTTCATCGACTCTTCATCATGCTGATCGCTATCCTCGCACAGTCGTCATCCAACCCTTGCTAGAAGGTAAGTAGTGGGGGGAACAATTGATCCACAGCAATGATTAAAACGTTTTGAGCAGGTCGGCATCATGCGGAGCATTCAAAGTAACCCCAATTCAGCCATTCATCAACTGGTCGATCGCATTCTTGCGGTTGGTGAAATGTCCAGGCAGGAGCATCTCAAGCTCACATCGATTTTGCTGGCTGAGCAAAAACTGACAAACGGCGATCGCAACAAAATTAACCGCATTCTTGATTACATCCAAACAGGTCGCTTAAAGCTCATTGATTAAGCGACAGCGTCCGCTTTAAGGAGCTTTCCAAGAAGGAATGTACCCTTGAGCAGGGGCAGTTTCTACTCAAGCTTGACATCCAGCCGCTAACCTTGTGATTAAACCTACCCCTACGGGTCTTTCGTTTGCTAGTAGTCCGTCAACTAAACTTTGACGGGTAAACCAAAGCTGGGAAAATTTGAAGGTGTGTTTTTTGAGGGTTTTCAACCCGTCAAAAAATTCTTGACAGAACACTAGGAATCTCCTAAGTACTTTGTTGCTGCTGTTTGAGGTAACTTTGGGCTTCCTGCGCCACCTGCGCCATCTCGTCATGCGTTAGCGCCTCCAGAGTTGAGTGAGCAATTGTTCCTTTCAGATGCGCGAGTGCCTGGACAACCCGATAGCGAATTTGCCAGTCGGGATGGGTAGCAAAGGGAATCAGCAACTGAATGGCGCGATCGTCACCCAGTTCACCGAGAGAACCGATCGCGGCTGTTTGCATAAGCTCGTTGTCAGCTTTCAGCGCTTCTTGCAGTAGCTCAAACGCTCGTCTATCCCCTAATTCACCTAGCGTCGCCACAATGCTGAATTTGACTAACCATTCAGAACTGGTGTGGTAAAGCCGTTGCAAATCATCAAAAATCTCAGTCAACTTCAGTGCGCCAACCGAATCAGCAGCGGCTGCCTGCACATCTGGATCGGTGTCTCGCAGGCAATTGCGCAAGAGTGTTGTGGCGTAGGTCAAATCTTGCTGACCCAGGCTTGCCAACTGACTCACAGCCGCATAACGCACGCGCGGATTGGTATCTTGAACGGCAACCTGAATTAGTTTGAAGCCGATTGCGGGTGCTAATTGTCTGATCTGGTTGACAGCGCGTAGGCGATCGCCAAAATCTGATGACTCCAACAATACGCCAACTGATTCAGGTGTAATGCTCATAGCTAATCTCGTCGTTTTTAATAAGAAGGGGTGTAGCTTGCTTCCGCTTCGCGGTGGAGTAAGGAGTTTTTAAATTGCAGAAGAAAGGCGGCAGGGGGAGCAAGGGGCGCGGAAGCAGAGGAGCAAAAGGCGGCATGAATGCAAAACTCAACATTTGCTTCTTACCCCTCACGACTCACGCGTCAACCGTCCTGCTCTGCCGCCATTGCTCGGATGATATCGCCACGGGTAAGAATGCCTACCACTTTCCCTTCAGCGTTCAGCACTGGTAGGCGATGAATTTTGTGCTCATGCAGGATCTGAGCGGCTTCCCGTAGGGGTTTCTCTGGGGTGACTGTAATGGGTTTCTGGCTCATCGCTTCCTTCACGGTTTGCCCTAGCGCTTTGTGCAGGTCGCGTTCGTAGTGCCCGGGATTTTCCAGGTAAATCACGCTGTCTAGCAGCATGATGTAGGGCGGCGGTGTGACTCCAGTTTCCCGCCACATCAGGTCAGTTTCAGAAATGACTCCCACTAGCTTACCCGCGTCGTCAACGACTGGAAGACCGCTAATCTTCTGCTCAGCGATCGTCCGAATGACCTCGGTGAGCGGGGTATCCGGCGTTACCGTAATCGGGTCACGGGTCATAATATCGGCAACAGTCTTGGGCATACTGATTTGGAACTCTTGTAGCGTTTCTGCATTCATTGTAGGGAACTGTGCAGAGCAACTGATCGCGATTCATAGGATGTTACAGAGGCTTCCTTGGTGAACGCTAACCGCGATCGAGCCGTGGGAGTACTCCTGGTTTCACAGAGACCAGCCGTCAGTCATCTCAAAATGGTGACGGTTATGCTTGTTAGGATCGTGAATTAAATAAAACCGACAAATTGTTCGTAGGTAGGGGCGCACAGCCGTGCGCCCCTACGGAAAACGCCGAGGTGATTAAATTCTTGTTCCTTAGCGTCGGGCTTGGTTCCAGGGAATCATGACA
>JACMKO010000016.1 GCA_014380065.1 Leptolyngbya sp. ES-bin-22
AAGCCACACTCGATCGCCCCTCTGACCAGTTCAATCTCACGTTCCACTGATGCTGCCAGGTTGGTGAGTACCGCGCGATCGTCCTCGCTGACCTGTCGCGGTTCACTGCCACCGACACAAAAGCTACCGAGTATCTGGTTCTGCCAGCGTACAGGGGCACCAACATAGAAACGTACTGGCGGGCTAGCAGTGACAAAAGGGTTGTTGCGGAAACGATCGTCCTTCGTGGCATCTTCCACTACCAACACGTCCTGAGTCTGCAAAACGTGTTCGCAAAAAGAAGTCTTGCGGGGTGATTCTTTAATGTCTAGCCCATCGCTGGAAGCAAACCACTGGCGATCGTGATCCGTCAAACTCACCAGCGCAAAATCAGCCCTGAAATAAGTGCGGGCGAGATGAGTCAGGCGATCGAATTGAATAGCAGTGCCAATGTCTAACATCCCACTATTTTCTAGCGCTTGTTGACGCTCTGCCTCACCTGTGGGTAGAGATGCTTTGATCATCGCTTTGTTGCTGGTAGATGGATGACTCTATTTTGGCTGATGGTAGAGGAGTGAGTGCGATCGCTCTTTGTCTGCTTTGTGAAACCTGTGTGAAGTGCTGCCGATCATCTTGCCATGTTGAAACAACTGGCGTACATTGGATATATCAACCGCAAAGGACAAGACGATGTTAGTAGCAGCCAGCCAGTACACCAAAGCCGAAACATTCCTGAATACCTGCTCTAACGAAGAAATCAAACTGACCGCTGAAATGTACGAGATTGCTCCCAAGCACAAAAAAGAAACGCTGGTCAATGTGCCCATGACACAAGCTCAACTAGCTCAAAAAATGATTGAGGCTGAAGAAGCCAGAATCATGCAAGAAAGAGGAACAGCTTTTCACACGCTTTCAGAGTGGGGCAAAGAGCGCTTTACGAGCATGGACTTAACAGAGCTACGCATCCACGCTAAATACGCCAAAGTTGATACTACCTACAAAACTTTCCGTCTACGCACCATTGCTAAAACCCGCCAGCAATTAATCCAAGCGCTGCTCTACGAAACCAACTACTCGGAGTGCTTCTAAGTTTATGAACAGCACCGACAGAGTAAAAGCCCACCGCGATCGCACTCGCACAGGAGAAACGATCCCGCTCTGCACTTGCGGTTGTAAGCGGCAGTTGAAGGGGGAGAAATCCCGATCGCGTGGCTTGGCTTCAGTCTGTTGGAAGAAGTCAGCAGAGGGGAAGCAAGAGACGCGCGATCGAGTGAGACAGCATCGTAAGAAGGAAGGGTAAAACCGAGATCATCATTCCTTCACTTTTTTATTAATCGCGATCGCCACAGCACTGCCAGCACCGAGCGACGGAATGCCAACTGCCAACAATTGAGCGATCGTGTCTGCACTCAACCCAAACCGAAATGATTGATGTTCAGTCTTGAACTCCCAGGAGATGCCACTGAGTAGAGCGATGCCCAAAGCCACTGACAATCCAGAGACAGCACTCAGCAACTTGAGCCGGATGGCAGAGTGATACTTGAGCGATCGCATTTCTACGGCTTGCTCCTCTAGTCGCTCATAGATGGCATTTGTGTCATTGGTTTGACGATCTGCTAACTGCTGCAACTGCTCTGGCAAGTCCATCAGCGTCTCCAAAAAACAATCAGAGCGAGATTGACAAGCGACAGGCAGAACAGGACGATCGTCATCGCTTTCAGGTTAGCGGTTCGTTGTTTCATCTGTTTAGAGATCGCGATGACATCAGCCCGCAACTGCTCCAGTCTAAAAGTGGTTTCGTTTAGCTCCTCTACAGCCTTTTGACGGTGCACACGAATAGCGTCAACAATCCCGTTAATGCGCTCGTAGGGCGATGGAATACGTGGATCTCGCGGGTCAAGTGGCATCGTTCAACTCCAAAATCACCTCTACACCAACAGTTTTGAGCGCTGCAAGACAGATGGCGATCGCGTCTGACCGATGGCTTGCTTCTTTGCTCCAAACTGTTCTTGAATCAGTAGTACCAAGCAAGCGTTGATGCTCAGGTGCTACTGCATAAATTTCACGCTTACAAATTTCAACATAGGTAAAGCACCCCTCGCGGTTAAGTGTAAATTCAATCCATTGTTGGTCGTCAACATGAGATCTCGGTGCTACTTTTTCTCCGACCTGCCAAGCATCTTCAACACACCTTGAGTAGTCAGGGCATTCGTTTTCGTTGTCATCGTCCCACAAATAGAAAAGGCTAAAGCGCTTCAGCGGCTCACTTGATAGCAATGATGGCTTATCAATGCTGTGATCAAGTTTGCCTGAAACCCGCAACTCCCCCTCTAGCCCCATTACGTAAACACCAACTAAATGATCTAAATGGTTCAGCGATCGCACCGTCACCTTCTGCGACACTTCAGCCATTTTGTTCACCTTGCAGCATCGCCAGTTCTGTTTGCAGTGTGAACAACTGACCTTGCAACACGTCAAGCCGATCGCACATCTCCTTATACGCCTCATCTGCCTGTATC
>JACMKO010000150.1 GCA_014380065.1 Leptolyngbya sp. ES-bin-22
GATCGCTCAGTTTCGTTACCATTTACCTTGTTAGACTTGTTAACGTAATTATCGCTGTGGGTTCGTACGCGCACACCGTCGGGCTTCAGGGTTTTCTGCAAGCCCGATCGCATCTGTATCAATCCGTACTCTGATAGTGATACACTGCGAAGATTCAGCGCACCATCCCCTCGATGCAGAATCTGAAAAAAGAACGAAACGACTCATGGTAGATTCCCTTAAAAAGCCTGGCTTTGAAGAAATACGTCCCGGAGTAAAAGTTCCTGCGAAAGAAACAATTCTAACGCCCCGCTTCTACACCACTGATTTTGATGCGGTGGCAAAGATGGACATCTCGCCCAATGAAGATGAGTTGCGAGCCATCCTGGAAGAATTTCGAGTGGATTACAATCGTCACCACTTTGTTCGGACGGCTGAGTTTGATCAGTCATGGGAGCATATTGACGGGGAAACGCGTCAACTGTTTGTCGAGTTTCTAGAGCGTTCTTGCACGGCTGAGTTTTCTGGCTTTTTGCTTTACAAGGAGCTAGCGCGGAAGCTGAAAGATCGAAATCCAGTGTTGGCAGAGTGCTTTTCGCTGATGTCTCGTGACGAAGCGCGTCATGCAGGCTTCCTCAACAAAGCGATGTCAGACTTTAACCTCCAGCTTGATTTGGGCTTTCTAACTAAGAGCCGGAGCTACACGTTCTTTCAACCGAAATTCGTCTTCTATGCGACGTACCTGTCCGAGAAGATTGGCTACTGGCGCTACATCACTATCTATCGGCACTTAGAAGCACATCCCGAAGACCGAATCTATCCGATCTTCCGGTTTTTTGAAAATTGGTGTCAGGATGAAAATCGGCACGGCGACTTTTTTGACGCGATGATGCGATCGCAGCCTCATCTGCTGAACGATTGGCGGGCGAAGCTCTGGTGTCGCTTCTTCTTGCTGTCGGTGTTTGCCACGATGTACCTGAACGATATTCAACGCTCGGGCTTTTACAAAGCGCTTGGTTTGGATGCGCGCGCTTATGACATTCACGTCATTAATAAAACTAACGAAAGCACTGGCAAAGTCTTTCCGGTTGTTCTGGATGTCGAAAATCCAGCGTTCTACCAAAGGCTTGATCGATGTGTGCAAAACAACGTTAAATTGACGGCGATCGTTAGCACTAGCGCACCCAAGTTTGTGCAGTTTTTCCAAAAGCTGCCCTACTACGCTTCTACAGCATGGCAACTCTTTCGGCTTTATTTGATGAAGCCGATCGAAACTGCACCGTTACAGGGCACTACCCGTTAGCTTCTTTTTGTTATCTCTTGGTTTGAGCGGCTTTGCGTGACCTGCAACTTACAGGTGCAGAGCCGTTTTTTGTGGAAGCGAATGGCTATGTCGCTAACTATCGTGTGCCACTCTAGATGTTTATAAACCGAGTCAAACTGCTGTGGCATTGCAGCTTTAGGGCGCGATCGCGATGGCATGATCAACTTAGTTATGGCTCGATCAGCTTACTCAGCTTGGGCAGCGTGCTTGCTGCTTCTCCTGCTTGGAGTTCATCGACTGAGGTTTCGCACTCAATCCTCGACCGTTTAGGCGAAACGGTCGAGGCACACAGGGACGTAGAAATAGATGCAGAAGTAGAAAGGCGGGAAGTGGGAGTCGAGAAAGGAGCCGTAGAAAGCAACCCTCGACCCTCAACTCTCCACACCCCACACTTAGCACTCGACCCTCAACACTCAACCCTTAAAACGCTCCAGAGATCAACGGCTGAACCCCCAACCCCTCTCGACCTCGACCCAAACCTTATCGAAGATAGTCCCGTCTTGAAACGTTGGTTGAAACGAGTGCCGAACGTTTTGGCTGATATTAAGGGCGATCCTAGCTTTCGGACACGGTTGCGCTTGGGCTATTCACAGTTTCCCTCAACCAAACAGGCGGGAGGGATACACCTTGGCATTGAAGATGTGTTTGCTGGACGATCGGGGTTGACGCTCAGCGCCGATTATGAAACAGCGTTTAATGGTAAACGTGGGGCATGGGGACTCGATGGACGCTATTACATCCGACCGCTTGGCAGTGCTATCAACGTTGCCCCGGTGATTGGCTATCGCTATCTAGAGACTACTCGTTACTCAACCAATGGCGTGCACGTGGGTCTACGCTTGCTGTTAGTGCCTTCACGCACGGGTGCCACTGATCTAGCTGTGACGCAAAGTTGGGTTGCCCCAGGTAGTGAAAACGAAGTGGGTCTAACAACCCTTTCCTTCGGCTACGCCTTAACGCACAATCTGCGCCTTTCCACAGACATTCAAAAGCAGAACTCTCGCTTTCGTAGCGATAGTCGCGTCGGCATTGGCTTGGAGTGGCTGTTTTAGCGGCTATCTGAAGTGCTAGGCAACTAAAAAGGGACTAGGGGAACAATGTCCCTCTAGCCCCTTTTGTTAGCTAAGCCTTCGATCGCTGCTGTTGGTGAGTGAGCATACGATCGACTAGGGCGCCAGCCTGTCTAATCCCTGACAGTCAATCAAATGACTCTATTGAACAAAATAGCCTATTTAATTAAACGCTCTACTTAGATTGCTCTACTGCGCCCACCGAGACGCTTTGGGATGCTTTGGACACCGCACTAGCACTGACCCCATCTGTCATTTTTGCCCCACGCAGAGAGGCGTAGCTTAGATTTGCATCACTGACATTCGCTTCACTCAAATCTGCGTTGGTTAGATTCGCTTTCATCAAATTCGTTTCGGTCAAATTGGCTCCCACCAGAGTCGCCTCTGTAAGATTTGTGTGACTTAAATTCGTACGAGTCAGATTGGCTTTTGTTAGATTAGCGCCACTTAGGTTAGCGCCACTGAGGTTCAAGTTTCTGAGATTTGCCGCCATCAAGTTCAGGTTTCTAAAATCTCTTTGTCCTGCTGAGTAGCGACTCATGAGCTCTTTCGTATTCATGGGGTTTTTAAGGGTAAGAGGTGACATGGCAATGGGCTAACGCTTTGGGCGCAGGCGGTAGGTGAGTACAGATACATCCCCAGTGGGAACAAAATAAGTTTCAATGTGGTTTTGGTCTTTGAGATGCTGCAAGGCGCGAACCAACAGTGGATAGCTTTTGCCAGTCAGATCAAAGAGTTGACCACGATTTTTATCTCCCTGCTGAAGCGCCTCTAAAATAACGCTCTCGATCGGGGGTGTAGGCGCTTCAGTAGTCATTGCCGGAATCTCCGCTTCACTTGCTTATGTTTGGCGAGTGCTTTGCGTTTACGTTTTTCGATTGGCGTTTCAAAGTGGCGATGCTTGCGCATGTCTGGGAAGATGCCTGCTTTTGAAACAGCACGCTTAAAGCGACGCAAAACTGAATCGATGCCTTCGCTTTCACCAGGAATGATTTGAGCCATCCGACCTCTGTGAAAAGTGCTTTATGCGGGTTGGACGAGAGCTGTAGTGCGAGCAAGCTATCATCAAAAAAGGCAGACTCTTGCCTGCCTTCAAGACTCTAGAGTCAATGCTTTAGCCCTAAAGCTTAGTAAGAAGGTCTGGAAGAGCGATTGTTGTTTGACCAATTGCCTCCAGCCGAGCCTCGTTCTTCACGCGGTCGTGCTTTGTTTACTTTGAGGTCACGCCCCATCCATTCAGCGCCATCAAGCGCTTCGATCGCGGCTGACTCCTCTGCTTCGGTACCCATTTCGACAAAGGCAAACCCCCTCAAGCGTCCAGTCTCGCGGTCTGTTGGCAACTGCACACGCTTCACTTCACCATACTCCGCGAAAGCCTTGTTCAAGTCATCTTGGGTGACCTCATAAGACAAATTGCCAACGTAAATTGACATGAAAGATCTCCCGAATCAAAAAATGTGGAGAGTTAGATCCGGAGAGACGCTTGTAAAACGAATTACACAGCCGAAAATAATCCTTACCTGCAAGCCTAGCACAAGATTCCGTAAAGACGCGGATGCCAGCCAATGACCCGCTACGCCTGTGGCTGATCGCTCCTTGCAAAAGCATCATTTGCGCTAAGGTTGCTCATGACGTTATGGCAGCGACACGATCGAACTGGTGGCGACAGCAGCGCCCCATTTATAGTATTGGCAGCAAAATAGAATGAGTGGTTTGTGCAGGCGCAAGTAGTAGCGTGGAAAGCCTTGTCGCTCTTTGGTTTCGGTGATGATGCGTGAGTGTTCGGTCTGAAGAGTACTATCGCTGTCTTACCTCCAGCGGTTGCATCTTTCATCCCAGCGCCACGCGATCGACCAACCAAGGAACCATAGCAATAGACAGATGGGTTAGGACGGGGTGCAGGGGTGGAACCCCTGGCTGGGGGCACCGCCCACACCCACCCTTTGATCCCATGTCCTAAACGTTGTGACGATCGCCATAACATCAAGCGGATTTGTAATCGTAATAATTTATACTTTGAAGTGCTGCCGTTTAACGAGCTTTAAAGATGAAAAACGTTCTAATGGCTCCAAACGCGGTTGCAAAACCATCTAGTTACTCGCGAACCGCAGCGAAATAAGTTGTACGGTTGAGTAGGTTGCCATTAGTGAGTCGATCGAACGTAGCCGTTTTAAAGTCTGAAGACATTCCTAAGCTCAAACTCTTAATTGAACGTCAAACACCCATAACCCAAACCAGTGGGCAAGTAGAGGTATAGTCGCTTGACAGGCACCGAGTCGCTTAACCTTAATCTTTAATGCATTTTTTGATAGGAGCACTTTCTTGGTTACCTTGCTGCATCCAACGGCGACAATTCATCCCAATGCTGAACTGCATCCAACCGTGCAAGTGGGTGCCCACGCCATCATTGGGGCAAACGTAAAAGTAGGTCCCGAAACAGTCATTGGTCCGAATGTAGTGCTAGACGGCTGGACTGAAATTGGCGCACGCAATCAGATTTTTCCGGGTGCGGCGATCGGCGTAGAACCCCAAGACCCAATCACAACGGGCGCTCATAGTCTAGTAAAAATTGGCGACGACAATCAAATTCGAGAATACGTCACGATTAGTCGATCGAACCGGGCAGATGAAGTGACTGTGCTTGGCGATCGCAATATGTTAATGGCGTATATCCATGTCGCTCAAGGATGCGTCATTGAGAACAATGTCGTGATTGCCAATGCTGTCATCCTGGGCGAACACGTTCACGTGGAATCGCGAGCGTTTATCAGCGGTGTCGGTGAAATTCATCCGTTTGTGCATGTTGGACGGCTGGTGATGGTGGCGTTCATGCATCAGATTACCCGCGATATTCCTCCTTATATGTTGGTAGAGGGACAGCCTGCGCGGGTGCGATCGCTCAACCGCGTTGGTCTCAAACGCGCAGGCTTAGCGGCAGAAAAGGAAGGACAGGTCATGCAAACGTTGAGAACTGCCTTTCGCTTGCTCTACCGATCGGGCTGCTCGCTTGAGCAGTCGTTAGAGAAGATTGAGAGCCTACCTGACAACGAGCATTTGCTTCACCTGAAACAATTTTTGCGCGACTCTCAGGGGGAAGGACGACGCGGACTCACTCCGGGCAAAGGTGTGGAAAACTCTAGACGTGACTTGATGCTGAGCGCTCTGGAGGAATAGTCCTCGATCGCCTTTCGGTCTATCAAAAATAACCATGACCTCTGGAGCGGTGCGGAGGTTGTTGCGTCGCCCCTCGACTGGATACCAGACTAAGGTTTGAAGTCGAAGAACCATAACGCTGACTTTTGGCAAGATCAGCAACTTTGAATTTAACCCAACATGACGAATGCCCCAGGTAGCTGCAACGCCACGATCGCGATTAACAATGGGCATGGGTAAAGGCAATACAGGCTCCACACACGCTACCCAACATGAGGTTAGTCTAACGATGTGCGTGGACAAACGCGATCGCGCCACTCCATTTCACTGTCTGGTTAACCAGGCGATTGAATAATGATCGAACTTCTGTGATGTCGGCTGGAGAGAGTTGGTGCGATAAATGCATGGCGTAGGTTGGCTGAGCGTTGGCGGTTGCAAACCAGCGATCGACCAGCCCTTTAGTGATTAGCGTTTCTGTAGATGTTTGCTCAAGCTGAATGGAAACCGTCAAGCCACTGGTTTCCAGGATCATCTGCAACGCCTGAGCATCCCAATTCACCATTGGATCGTCGGGCTGAGTGTAGATCGCGTTTTCTGACTCAACCAGTTTTTGGTAGAGTTTAGCGTTTAGCCAGGTGGGATCGAGCAGTTGGTAAAGCCGCTGTGCGCATTGAGGAATGGCTTCTGCCAGTGTGATGGTGCCAGTGGGCTGGAGCCAAGGAAGGAGCGATCGTACAATGCCCGCTTTGTCTATCTCACGCATGAGTGCGTTGCGCCCGATGATGTGATCAAACCGCACATCGCTTGCTTTTGCTTCCAGGACAGTTGGTAAAGCCGTAAGGGACGTTTGCAGCACGATCGGGCGGACAAGTTCAGGCAGAGCAACCGCCTGCTGGGTCAAGGCATCGGCATCCGTTGCAGTACGCACACAGGCTAAAACGCTGCCTTCGGGCGTTTGGCGCACGGCTTCCCAGGTCAGCAGTCCACTCCCAGCATTGAGATCCAGCACGACATGATGGCGCTGAGGCGTGGCAAGGGCAAAGAGGCGATCGCGCACCTCTCCCAAACGATCGCCTGCCTGTCCCAATGTGCGCTGGAGCCAGCGTTCCTGGGCAGAATCGACAGGTCCAAAGGTCAGCACTTCGGGAAGCGCCGCACTTGTCCCTTCGAGCAAGGCTGTCAGTTGTGCCTCTCGCTGTCGTGCTACTTGCGTCTGGATTGCTCCCTCAAAGCCGCGATCGGACGGTTGGTAAAAGACCTGACCTTGCAGGCTGCTGGGCAAATACTGCTGAGCCACCCAATGATCGCGGTAGGCGTGAGGATAGAGGTAGCCTGCGCCATGCCCAAAACCTTTTTTGTCGCGGTTGGAGTCTTTTAAGGGGTTAGGAATATCGCCTTCCCGCTCTTGCTCCACCGCAGAGAGGGCATCGAAAAAGCCCATGACGCTGTTGGATTTGGGAGCCGTTGCCAGGTAGAGGGTAGCGTGAGCTAGCGGATAGCGACCTTCGGGCAGACCGATGCGATCGAACGTCTCCGCACAGGCATGGACAATCGCGATCGCGTTGGGGTCTGCCATGCCCACATCCTCACCAGCTAAAATCAGCAGCCGACGAAAAATAAAGCGTGGATCTTCCCCGGCATAGACCATGCGAGCCAGCCAATAGAGCGCCGCATCGGGATCTGAACCACGCACGCTTTTAATAAACGCGCTGATGGTATCAAAGTGAGCATCCCCTTCTTTGTCATACAGCACGGCACGACGCTGAATCGATTCTTCCGCAACGGATAGGGTGACGTGGATCATGCCTGCCGCAGCGGGTGGCGTGGTTTCGACTGCCAATTCCAATGCATTTAACAGCGCACGAGCATCGCCGTTAGAGACATTCACCAGATGGTCGATCGCGTCTGCATCCAACTGCACATTGAGCTTGCCGTAGCCGCGATCGTCATCCTGTAATGCTTGCTGCACCACATGACGCAAGTCCTGCTCCTCCAGCGGTTTGAGTTGAAACAGGCGCGATCGGCTGACCAGAGCTTTATTCACCTCAAAATACGGATTTTCGGTCGTTGCGCCAATGAGAATCACCGTGCCGTTTTCAACCCAGGGCAGTAACGCATCCTGCTGGGCTTTATTAAACCGATGCACTTCGTCTACAAACAGAATGGTGCGCTGACCGTACATGCCGCGTTTGTCCTGAGCCGCCGCGATCGACTCCCGAATCTCCTTCACCCCTGACAGCACCGCATTAATCGCAATAAAATGTGCTTGCGTGGTGTTGGCAATAATTCGCGCCAGCGTCGTTTTCCCGGTTCCCGGTGGTCCGTAGAAGATGAGGGACGAGAGTTGGTCTGCCTGAATCGCTCGTCGTAGCAGTCGTCCTGGTCCGACAATCGCATCTTGCCCCACAAACTCGTCGAGCGATCGGGGACGCAATCGTGCTGCCAACGGCGCTTCAGCCTCAGTTCTATCTAGACGATGCTGCTGAAACAGATCCATAAAACGTACTGCTTTCAGGTTCCCTGCTTCTTGAAGAAGCTGAGGATCTAATTATGCCGCTAACTTCTGTAACCCAATCCTGGCGGCTTCGGACACTTGCGGATGACCATCTTTTTCTAAGTATTTCAAGGCGGAGATGCTCTTGGGTGTGGGTAAATTACCCAGCGCTTCGGCTAAACGCTGACGCACCAACCAATCCTCTGACTGGGCAAACCGTAGAATGTGGTCAACGGCAGCGATCGCCTTGATTTCACCCAACGCTGCGATCGCCGCCTGATGGAGTACCACTTCTTCGCTGTCAAGCGCCTGAATCAGCGCATCGTACGCACGAGGATCTTTCAGGTTGCCGAGGGACACCGCAGCACTAAAGCGTACCAACCAATCGGTGTCTTCGTAGAACGCACGTACGAGGGGTTCCAGCGCTCTTGGATCTTCCAAGTAACCCAACGCACCAGCGGCATCGGCTCGAATGCCGTAATCCGGTTCATTGGTAAGAATATCCAGCAAAAGCGGATAGCACTCATCGGTTTGCTTCAAGCCCAACGCAAAGACTGCCATCGATCGCACCTGAAGGCTCTCATCGTTAAGCACTTTTTTAATGAGCGGTACTGCCTCTTCCGCAGAGACGTTGCGTAGAGAAGCCAGTCCCAGCATTCGATCCTTCATGCTCTGGCTGTCTAACTGGACTGAAATTTGCTGCAAGTTTGTTGAGTTCACTTTACAAAACGTTATATTAGCCACCCTATTGTAGTCTCTAGCGTGAGACAACCCAAGTGAGGAGAACCGTTCGTCTATGCCTTGCCGACGTTCTACGTGTCTGTTGTCACATCATCCCACTGCTGGTTCATGTGCCTTATGAGCCAGTTCAACGCATAGTGTCTCTCCATCACAACTTCTTCATCAAGCTCATGACATGACTGATTGTTGAGCCTACGTTCGATGGCAGTCCGATGCAGTCGCTAGTAGTAATCTGCCAGATCGAGAATTTCGTCCATCGATCGCAGTTCACCATTCTGCGCCAATTGTGTCCCTGGCTCTTTAATCACACCAACATCAGCAGGAACATCGCAAATTTCGCTAGAAGGCGGCAATTCATCCTTATCCCCAAGCGCCCAAAGTAAAACATAGACACTCATAACGCCAAGCAAACTTAGCTCGCTCTGCCCGACCGAGGTTCTCATCCGGGTTACTTCACACTGGCTGACTGCCATAATAAAATTTCCATCAGCCAGCTTGTTGAAGCGTTTTTTTGCACTTCAAATTGCCATGCTGCGGTGCGATCGTATGCTGTCAGTCATGGGATAACCCTGGTGCCACAGCCGACTCAACCTTTAATAGCCTTCTTCTTCGTACTCAGGGGCTTTTGTTTTTTCGGGAATGTTGATACGGGGAGCTTGGTACGGTATCGGCTTTTGCGCCTCATCTTCCCAGGCATCGCCATCAAGATCTTCGTCTTCGTAGTCAACGTCTGGATACGGTTGCTGTGACGCTGAGCGCTGGGCGTAGCGATCGCGCACAGGCGATGCCTCACTCCAGTTATCCTCCTCGTCTTCTTCGTAGAGCGGCTCAATGCGACGTTGCTGCTGTCGAAGCTGGCGGGGGCGTGAGTCATTCCAGTTGTCGTCGTCCCAATTTTCCTGGAGTACAGGCTCTTTTTGGCGTACAGGAGTAGCGATCGGCGTACGCAAACCCGTGCCAAGCTGATTGTCGGCACGAACAGGGGCAATATAGGTATCCTCTTCGTCACGCTCCCAGGGAGGGCTACCGATGCCAAGACGTTCCAACACGCCAACCGATAGTTGAATCAGGCGCTCTTCTGAGCCTTCAAACACGATGAGACGATCGGGACCGCTACTCACCACTTCGTCTACAGGTAACTCATAGGTGCTGACGACCTGATCGGGGATGAGCGGCAAGCCGATCGATGCCAAAATGAGAGACGTAACCTTGCCGTTATCAATATCAAACTTAAAGCCGCGCACTTTACCCAGCAGTTCGCCTGTTTCGGTCACCACTTCACAGTTGATGAGGCTACTGTAGGTCTCAACATCAATATCTTCGATGACATCATCGTTATCCACCAGAATGACATCGCCAATTTGCCGAATGCTGCTCAACAGCATGGGTTGGGGCGTGCCGTAGAGCAAATTGGGGCGCAGACTGAGTGCAACCACCTCTTGCTGGTCGATATCTACCCAAAGCTGGCTCACGACACCCAATTTTTTGCCCGTGTCGCGGGTGATAACCTGTGTACCAAGAAGGTCTGAGCGTTGACGGATCTCTTCAAATGCCATTATGGGTCGAATCCTGATTCGCAAATCCTAATCACTAACAAACTGATCACTATCAAAGCATACAGTGGTCAAAGCATGTAGCAGATAACTTACACGGAAGCACTCTGCGGCAAGAGGTTAATCCCTAAAACCTGGGTATAGGCTCCTCGCGCTTGAGTCACACCAATGGTGCGATCGGCAGACTCGATCATGGGTCGTCGTAGGCTTACGACAAGAAACTGTGCTTCCTGCGCCTGCTGTTTGATCATTCTAGCTAATCGCTCTACATTTGCCCCATCCAAAAACATATCCACTTCGTCAAAGGCATAGAAGGGCGAAGGACGGTAGCGCTGTAGCGCAAAAATAAAGCTCAGCGCAGTGAGCGATTTTTCGCCACCAGACATGGAAGCGAGGCGTTGCACGGGCTTACCTTTGGGATGGGCAACCAGATTCAGCCCCCCATTAAACGGGTCTTGCGCGTCTTCTAGCTGTAGGTGACCATCCCCATCCGAAAGGGTCGCAAAGATGGACTGGAAGTTGATGTTGACGACATCGAAGGCTTCTTTGAAGGCGCGTTGGCGTAGAGTGGTGAAGTTTTCGATGCGGAGGAGGAGTTCGGTGCGCTCTTCTTGCAGGGTATGAAGCTTGTCCGTCAGTTCTTCGAGGCGTGCCTGGGTGCGATCGTACTCCTCCAACGCCAGCATATTCACGGGTTCCATCGCCTGAAGGCGCTTTTGCAGCGATCGCAGTTCGTGCTGCAATTCCACCAAGTCGCGGGTGGCAGTGTCGGGAATTTCGGGTAGCGGATCAGGCAGATCTGGCTGCTGTGCTTCCAGTTGTATGGTGAGTTCGCTCAACTCTCCTCGACGCGCCTGCTGGGTTTCCTGGAGCTTTTGCTGCTGCCAGGTTAATTGCTGCTGCTGCGTTTGCTGGTCGCGCAACTGACGTTCGGCACGATCGCGGGTTTGCTTTTCCAGTCCTAACCGTTGTTCCAACTCTGCCAGTGCCGCTTGAGTTTCGCCAATTTGTTGCTGGAGGACTGCTTGCTGACCGCTAACCGCTGCTTGCTCTTGCATCTGCGTCGTCTGCTGTGAACGATACTCCTGTAAGCGCTCCTGCCCCTGCTGGGCTTTTTCCTGCGATCGCTGGCGCTGATTGTCCAAAGCTTGTAGCCGTTGTTCGAGCGATCGCACTGCCAGTTCGCGCTGCGAGAGTTCGGCTTCCTGAGCACGGAGGGCAGTTTGAATTTGCTGCCACTCGCTGTGGGTTTGGGATTGCTCCAGGTCGGCTAACGTTTGCCGCAAAGCCTGTAGCCGATGCTCTTGCACAGGAATCTCTGCGTCCAGTGTTTGCAGGCGTGTTTGGGCGATCGCGATTTCCTGAGTGTTTTGAGCCAACTGCGTTTGCACCTGAGTCAGCGTGGCAGCAAGCGTCTGGAGTTCAGCATCCAATTGTTGTGTCTGAAGCTGTGCTTCGCGGTGCTGCTGTCGGGCTTCAACGAGTGCCTGAGTCCGTTCTTTAGTGAGTTGAGTTGCCCGCTGAATGCTGTGATCGCAGCGATCGAGAATGCGATCGATTTCGTGGAGGCGATCGCGCAGGGCAGTGACTTCTGCTGACTCGGTGGCTTCTACCGTCCCAAAGTGAATGGACTGGCGATTGCTGGTGCTGCCGCCGGTCATCGCACCGCTGGTTTCAAGCAGTTCCCCATCTAGCGTGACAATCCGGTGTTGCCCCAGATGGCGACGGGCGGCGCTGAGGGTCTCAAAGACAAGGGTTGTGCCGAACACGTGGGCGAACACGTTTTGGTAGCGATCGTCAAACTCCACTAAATTCAGAGCGTAGTCCACGCACCCAGAGAGCGATCGCACGCCATTACCAGAAGGTGTCCGTCCAGCTTGAATCTTGTTGAGCGGCAGGAAGGTCGCGCGTCCAGCTCGCTTTTGTTTGAGAATTTCGATGCCAGCGGCGGCGATCGCGTCATCTTCAACCACCAGATTCCCTAACCGACCGCCTGCTGCGGTTTCTAGCGCCAACTGGTAGCGGGGATCGACCCGTCCCAGTTGAGCGACCAAGCCGCAAACGCCTGTCAGTCCCATTTGCAGGATGATTTGAGTCGCATGAGTGCCCTGCGCTTCTTGAATCGCCTGCGTTTGAGCTTCAAGCTTGTCCAAGCGGCGCTGCTTTTCACGCTGTTCGTGTAGGAGTCGCGTCTGAGTTTCTTGCTGAATCTGAAGTTCTTGCTCAGCGGCAGAAACCTGTTGGGCGATCGCCTGAATTTGTTCCTGAGCAGCAATTAACCGAGCTTCGGTATCGGTCTTCTGACTCTGTCTGTCTGCTAAACGCTGCTGTGACGTGTCCAGCGCCTGAGTTTGCTCCTGAATTTGGCGGTCTAGCTGGCGAGTGCGTTCCTGTAGCTGTGCCTGTTCAGTGCGTCGTGGTTCCAGGTCGGCAACCAGGGTTTCAATGTCGTGATGCAGAGCGGTTTGCTCTTGCACCCAGGCTTCGGCACTGGCGGCGGAGGCATTGGCAGCATCGCGGCTTTGCTCCAATGTTTGACGTGCCTGGTCTCGTTCTTGCTGTCGAGTGGCGATGAGTTTTGCTTCGGTCGCTTGCTGCTGCGTGAGGGTATCGATCGCCTGCAAGTGTTCCTGAAGCTCCCGTTGCGTTTGCGCCAGTTTTACAGCCGTGTCTCGACTGGCAGCCTGCAAATCATGCTCTTGCCGTTGGAGTTGGCGTAGTTCTGCCTCGCGGGTTGCCAGGGTGGACTGGAGGGCAAGCTGCTCGTCTTCGCCTAGCGCACGGACGTGAGCATTAAGTTGGTCTAATTCAGCGGTGGCTTGCTGAATGGTGGTTGTCAGGGCGGCAAGTTGAGTGGTGAGATCGACATGTTCGCGATCGCCCCCTTCAAGCTGCTCTCGCAACCGCTGGGCGCTCTGAAACGACTGCTGATAGCGGATGACGATTTCCCACTGCTCTTTGGTTTGCAGTTCGTGCCGCAGTTTTTTGTACTTTTCGGCTTTAATGCGATCTTGGGCAAGGCGATCGCGCTGGTCGATCAGTTCTTTTTCGACGATGTGGTAGCGGTCTTCGTGGTCTTTGACGGCATTCAGCTTTTCTTTTGCCTGGTTAATCTTGCGATCGAAGGTCGCTACGCCCGCCAGCTCATCAATAATTTCGCGCCGTTCGCGGGCATTCATTGAGATGATGCGAGTTACGTCCCCTTGCAGCACCACGTTGTAGCCTTCGGGATAGACGCGCAAGCGGTTCAGTTCTTCGTGCAGTTCTGTCAGCGTGCAGGGTTCGCCGTTGATGTAGTAGTTGGAGGTATAGGTGCCTTGCTGGGTGACGCGCAGCTTGCGGGTGACGCTCCATTCTGTGCGAACAGGTCGTGCTCCGTTGCCGTTCTGCACGTGCCCGTTTTCTAAGTTTCCATTGTCTGCATGTCCATTCAGATGTCCGTTACTGTGGACACCGTTTGGCGCTTCGTCGGCGCGCATAGAGCCATCGCTATTGATCTGCCGCTCGATCGCATCCTCTAATAACTCTGGCTCATCGGACAGGTCAAAGGTTACGGTGACGCTTGCCTCGACTGTAGAGCGACCGCGCGTACTTTGCGTATGGTTGACCAGATCGGGGAGACGCTCTGCCCGCATCCCCTTTGACCCTGCCAAACCGAGGCAAAATAACAACGCATCTAGTAAATTTGACTTCCCGGAACCATTCGGTCCAGAGACCACCGTAAACCCTGGCAGCAACGGAATCGGCGTTGTGCCACCAAAGGACTTAAAGTTGGAGAGTTCTAGACGCTTGATATACACAGCGTAGACAAGCCGTTTAAGGTAGGAAAGTCAGTGTTCAGTGTAGCCTCTGAACGATTGTCCGAACGGAAAGATCACCATTGCTTCTATTCATAGCATTACTTAGAACAAATGTTCTAGTGTTCTCTCTAAAAGCGGCAGATTTTAGCTCCAGCGTCTACGGATGACTTGAGGCCGACGGTGCGATCGTGGGCATCCCCTTTCGCGCACTTGCACCAATGACACGGCTCTAACCGATGCCTTGCTTTGAGTGTCTTGACGTTGGCTCTACACCGAGCGATCGTAGCTGCCCTGCCAGCCTTTCTGCCCGTTGATACTCCCGTCAGGTTGCCTCTTCAGGGGCGGGTACTAACAATCCTTCGGCAGTAAAAAAGCGCCATTGCTTTGCTTTAAGGCCCGGATCAAGCTCCAGTTCTTCGCTCCACAGCCAGTCGTTGGCGTTGGGTGAAAGGCGCTGATAGACATAAGCGACTAGCCAAAAACCTGTGAACTCGAAGGTTTCGGGTGAGAATCAAAAAGACGCTGAAGTGCAAAAACAATCCTGGTACACACATCGCTGCGTCACTACCTAGCGGTGGGTAAGATGGCTGCGGGTTCAAGATATTGCGCCAGTCTAGCGTTTGGTCTCATGGACTTCAGCACGTATTCTAAATTCTCGCTGGGACGGGCAATGACGTGGGACGAGAGGTAGAGTTCCTTATCTCCAATCACACCTTTGGCGGCTGCAACGCCAGTCTCAACGGCGATATTGACCTCAGATACATCGCCTCGAACAATCACCGTATAACGAGCACCGCTCACCTTTTCCATGCCGACCAGTGTGACGTTTGCTGCTTTGCACATCGTATCTGCCGCTGCCAATGCAGGCGGAAGACCCAGTACTTCAACCATTCCAACCGCATTCGCCATTGTATTCTCCAAAATCAATCTGTTTTTGATCGCACTCTGCTACATCGCTCGCCTGCACGAACGCCAACGCCTGATTGTTCAAGTAAAACATACAGATGGAAGCTTCTGATATTTCGTCGATGCCGTTAAAGCAGGGCGATCGAGCTTAAAACAGTTCATCCACGGCTTCGTCTTTCCTGTTGGTGTTGCGGTGAGGGGTCTCACGGTTGAACGTCATGCGAACAGCGCGCGTTTGTTCGCCATCAGCAGCAACGGCAATAATGGGGAAATTGAGCACCCCGTCCTGGAAAGACATGTGGAACCGGAAGGTGCCATCGGGATTGAGTTGAATGGGGCGACCGTCGATCGTCACAGTGGCATCAGGCTCCGTTGCGCCATAGATGATCAGTTCTGCATCGGCAACCAGCCAGAACTTGCGCGATCGAATGGGTGGCATTGAGGCACCAAAGCCAATGCCCGACATGCCGATGCCCGACATTGTTAAGCCAGACAGAGTTGGCACACCAAGCACTGCGCCCAGTCCAACACCCGATGGGAAAACATAGGAACTCACGGCTTGCTGCGGGAGTTGCTGCATGGAGCCAAACAGAGAACCTGCCACTCGCAAGGCTTCGGTTGCTTGTGTCAAGCCAAAGAGCTGATCGTAGATAGGGCTGTCAGTAGCAGCAGTACGCCGCTCAGGAGATATTAACGTCAGCAGGGTCTTACCGTGCAACGCGTCATCCCACGCAACAGAGATAAAACGGTCTTCAAACCAATCGGAGGGGTAAATGGGTGGAATGCGAACCGGATTTGATCGCGCCAGTAGCAGCCAACGACCATCGCCCGTAAGGTAACCAATTTCAGCAATGTAATCGCGATCGCTCACTGGAATTGGGACGTACCAGTCACGAGCTAGTTCGTCACAATCGTACTGCTGCAAACTGTGAGCGCTGCCATAAGCCAAATCAACATCGGTGACATCGTGTAACCGCAAAGCCAGCCGCTGTCCGCCCTGTCGCCGTAGTTCTTCTTTGTGCTCGTTGGGGACATCCCAGTAAGCGTAGCCCCACTGCGGATCACGCGGCATGAGAACAATGCGGCTATCGCCATACCCTTCTGGCAAGTCAGGCAAGCCCTCATCAACGGAAGCCAGTATTTCACGGCTGAGGTCGGTCTGACCGACGTTGTACTTAGCGGCTTCGGCATCAGATTGGGCTTTGTCGCCAGAAGGTAGGGCTATCGCTGCCAATCCAACTCCGGCTGCTAGCGTTGCGCCGCCAGCGACTGCCGTTTCTCCTGGTGTTTGCGCTGGAATGCGGATTGCGTTTGACCGTGCCAACGATAGCCAATAGCGGTCTTCTGTAAGATAGCCAATTTCAGCGATATAGTCGCGATCGGGGCGAATGGCTGTCGTATACTCCGTGCTATCTTCCGCAACCGCAAACTCCTGAAAGCTTTGAGGGCGCTGCTGTTCAAGATTAAGTCCAGTGACATCGTATAACCGTAGCTTGAAGGTACGTCCGCCATGTTGACGGAGTTCTGCTTTGTGTCCGTCCGGCGCATCCCATTTGGCAAACGCTTGATAGTCAGCGTGTGGAGCCAGCGTAATTTTACTGCGCGCGAGCGTCCCTTCATTGCCAGTCAACGCCGCAACTCCCAGCCCGGCTGCCACAGCACCCCCTGCTAACACGGCTGCACTGGGAATGCCACCACTTTCAGGCAACGCGACTTCTGCTGTAGGCACTGCCTCCACGGACGGGTCGATTACGGTTGGAGGTTCTAGTGGGATGGGCGAGTCGATCGCAGTCCCTTCTGCCTCCAAACGCCCTGCCAGTCCAGCAGCTCCAAGCCCTGCTGCCACAGCACCCCCCGCGATCGCAGCCGCACCAGGGGATACTGCCCCAGTGACCGGAACGTCTGCTATTGGCGGCACGACAGGCGATGCGGAAGGGCGATCGGGGGGAGGTGCGGCGATGCTTGGCGGCACAACAGGATCTGATGCAGGGCGGCGACCTTTTAACCAGAGCCAGAGCGCTAGACCCAGTAACGGTAGCCATAGCAGCCACCAGGGAAAACCTCCCCGTGTTTCAGTGCTTGCTGCTGGCGGAACGGCAGCAACGTCTGGGGTCGCTGTGGCACTTACCGCTGGGCTAGGAGATACCGAAGAGCTGACAGGCGACGGACTTGCATCGACCGCTGTTGTAGCGGTTTCTCGTGCTGCTTTAATCATCGATTGACTGGTTGCTGCCGTTGCAACGCCTAAAAACGAGAGTACCGCAGGGCTGGGAGTGCCTTTATAGACATATGCCGACGGTTGGGAGAAGGGATAGCGCGGGTCGTCAGGCAGCGTTTTGTGCATTGAAATGATGCGAACGTCTTGGCGATCGAGCACCTGGTCAGCGATCGCATACCCAATACCATCGGTTCC
>JACMKO010000151.1 GCA_014380065.1 Leptolyngbya sp. ES-bin-22
TCATCATTTTCTCTAATTGCCTGCTCAATTTCGTCTGGATGAGCTTCGGCATACGCCCAGACGTTGACCAGATCAGCCGCCGTCAAACTTGGATATGCTTCAAACAAGTTGGCATCGGTTGCGCCTTGCTGACGTAAGCTGACAAACAACCAGACTGGAAGGCGTGTATTTGCAATACAGGCATCGCCACCACAAACGCCAGGCGTTTTAGAGATACCGGGCGATCGATCGCTCCATGTTTTCGTCAGGATTTGGATCGCGTCGGCTTTTTCGATCGCACTCAGCGCCAGCATTCGCTCTTCTAACTCTTTGTGCGTCATCACTGCTTTTGCCTTTCGATTCTAAGACAACCTTGTTCACGATCGTAGCAAGGTGTGGCTGAAGGAATAGCGAGTTGAAATGGGTTGAGCCATCAAAGCGATCGCTGACCAATGGCTTTCAGACCTTGCAGAATCTCCGTCAAAGCGGCATCGGCATCAATGACCTGATAGATCCTGGATTGAACATAAACAGGCGATGGTTGCAGCGCAAGCTTCAAAAACACCGCTTCGCGTCCATTCGTCACCATGCCAAAGCGATTGCCGCTTTCTGGAGCCTGCACAGCAGACTGACTGAGCATGTAGCTTAACGCCTGAGGAATGCCAGCCGTGACATCAAAGCGAGACTGTTTGGACTCAATGATCAACACCCACAAACGCTGCTTGACCACCAAAACGTCAATGCTACCTGTGAAGGTTTGACCCGCATCCGTTGCGATCAGCTTTGTTGAGACTTCAGCACGAATGGAAAACGGTGGCTGATAAAAACCCGCCAGATCCAACAGTGGCGCAACCACGACGAGCTTCACGACTTCCTCAAGGGGATTGGTTTCGCTAATGTTTTCGTAATTACGCTTGAGACGTGCCAACGCCTGTTGCTCAAAGTCGTTCAGTGGCTCTGCTGCCGTTAGCCATTGCTCAAAAAACGGATCGGCACGATCGCGAGTGAGCGCAAAGGTTTCTCTCAGATCACTTAAACTCAGGCTGCTAATCGGTTGAGGGGCGGTTGCTGCTTCCATAGTTTCAGCATAGTCGATCGGGCTAGAAGCGTGACGATCGCCTATGTAAGCCTCTGTCAGCGATGTCGGACGCAAGACGGACGTGCTAATCAGGCAGAAGCTTAGAGCAAACGTAATTGAGTCTCTTGTGGTTCTGCTAAAGCATCGGATGCAGCCATTTCTTCTTCAGTCGCGATCGCAGACTTCAACCAGGCATGTTCTTCTGCTGCCAGCAAACTTTGGGCAACGGCAAGCATCTCGTCTTCAAGCTCCTGCAAATCTTCCCGATTGGCGAGATAGGCTTTGAGGGCATCAATGGGTGCAATGTTCGTGCCGCTACCGAGTTCGGGCAAACGTGCGCGCGAAAATTGGCTGACGATTTCGGGGTGAATGGTGTAGGTGTGGGCAGGGCTGAGTGCTTGATGGATGGTGTTGGTATCGATCTGATCAAGCTGCTCCGATCGCAGGTGATACACCAACCGCACAACCGCATCCTGAAGCACATCTGGCTTGAGCGCTTTCAGGAGCTTCGCTTGAGGGTCGTCGGCTTCGGAGAGGTTGACCTCGATCGTGCGAAAGGCTCTTACAGGCACCGGGCAAAACTCAAAGGTTGTCTGTCCTTTTGCCAGCGCAATCAGCACAAAGCCTTTATCTTCCTTTTCTTCGCTGAAATCGACGCGCTCAATGCTGCCGGGATACACGATCGGTGGATTTTCGCAGAGTACCTGATGGCGATGGACGTGACCCAATGCCACATAGTCGAAGCAGTCCCGCGAGAGCAATCCCAACGGTACGGTGAAGCCTTTGCCCACTGCCAAAAAGCGCTCGGCACCGAAGCGGGCATTGTCTGCCATCAGGTGTGCCAGCAACACGGTGGGAATGTCTGGATCGAGGCGACGGATTTCACCTTCCAGGGCAACGCGGAGGCGATCGATTAACAACTGACCGACTTCACCGAGCGATAATCCTTCGGCATCGGGTCTTGTCAATAAAGCCGATCGCGTTAGCCAGGGAAGGGTAATCACTTGTACAGCACCACTGCGCGTCTGGATGCAATGGGTTTCCAGCCGATCGCCTACCACAAAGCCAGGTACAGCCAGCGTGCGGTAGATGGACAGACTTGCGCCGCCTTGCCCTTGCGCGTGCTGGTCATGGTTCCCCACCAGCAACACTGCTGGGATTTGAGCGGCGACCAGACGTTGAAACTGCTTGGCAAAGGCTTCTTGAACAAACGGCGGTGGCGTCGCATCGGGAAAGGCATCCCCACCGAAAAGGACGAGATCGGCGGGTTCGCTCAGGGCGCGATCGATGCAGCGTCCCAACGTGGCAACAAAATCCTCCAGACGAGAATTGAGTCCGGTTTCAGGGTTCACTCGCCCGTGAGAAAACCCGCTGCCCATATGGATATCTGACAGATGAAGAATTTTTATCACGCAATTCACTTGCAGTGGCTGGTGTTACTGCTACCCAGTGTAGAGCGATCCTTCAAACTAGTACAAAGTTAATACCAATTCCATATAAATTTGCAGACAAATGTAGGTTGGGTTGAGTCTAATGAAACCCAACAAAACCAAGCGTCTGTTGGGTTTCACGCTGTTCTACCCAACCTACAATTCTGTGCATCTTTAAAGGAATTGGTGTAAGTACAAACCCATCAGCTAACGCAGCATGGCACCCCGGATAATGCCACCAAACAAGCGATCGGGCAGCAGTTTGCGTAAGAAAAGTAAGGCTCCAGCATTGCCACCCGCTGGATAACGCAGCCGTCGAGAGTTGTCCGTTGCTGCCTTATAAATCACCTGTGCTGTGACCTCTGGTGGCGACCCCGCATCACCTGCATTTTCCATCGCTGCCATGACCTTGGCGACAAAGGTATCATAAGCAGTCAGCCCTGATTTAGTGGCAAAGTCTGCCGATCGCTCGTAAAAATCGGTCTTAATCGGACCTGGCTCAATGAGTTTGACGCGGATATTGAACGGTTCCAGTTCATATTGCAACGAGTCCGAAAAGCCTTCCACTGCCCATTTCGTGGAGTGATAGAGACTATACAGCGGAAACGCCATGTGCCCACCAATCGAGGACACATTCATGATGATGCCCGATCGCTGCTCACGAAAATGGGGCAAAAGTTCCCGTGTCACTGCCATCAAGCCAAACACATTCGTCGCAAACTGACGCTCAATTTGCTCAATGCTACAGGCTTCAAACGCACCAATTAAGCCGTAGCCTGCATTATTTACCAGCACATCGATCGAGCCAAACCGCTGTAACGCTTGGGCGATCGCCTGCTGCACCGACTCTGAATCAGTCACATCCAAACGTAAACAGCAGACGTTTTCCAAAGCAGTCAACGCAGTCGCTTTTTCTGGCGATGCTCCACCGGAGCCGCTAGGCGAACGCATCGTTGCCACCACATTCCAGCCCCGTTGCTGAAATAAGAGCGCGGTTGCATAGCCAATGCCCGTCGAAGCACCTGTGATCAGAATGGTTTTAGTCATGAGGGGAAGAGGGGAAAGTTTTGAGTGCTGAGTTTTGAGTTGGAAGTCAGGAGTCAGGAGAGTTTAGCTTTCGTCCTTTCTACCCCACTCCCCACTCCCCACTCCCGACTCCCGATGCCCCTAAATATGAATCCCACACTCCGTCTTGCCCATGCCCCGCCAGCGTCCAGCGCGTTCGTCTTCGCCTTCGGCGATCGCGGTCGTAATGGGTTCATCGCCAATGCTGGGATAGCCCTGGTCATGCAGTGGATTGTAGATAACATCGTGTTCAAACACGTATGCCCAGGTTTCTTTGCGCGTCCAGTTGGCGATCGGGTTGAGCTTAAGTCGCTGTTGCGTGTCGAGTTCAAAGATCGGCATGTCAGCGCGCGTGTTTGCCTGATCGCGTCGTCGTCCGGTAATCCAGGCGATCGCGCCCAGTTCTGCCAATCCGCGCTGAAGCGGCTCAATTTTGGTGATCTGATGAAACTTGGCGATGTCAGCATCCCACAACGCGTCGCCATATTTGGCAGCAAACGCCTCACGGCTATCCGCTTCGGTCGTTTTATAGATCTGCAAGTCAAGATTGTAGAGTGCCTTCGCTTTAGCAACCAGTTCCAGTGTTTGAGGAAAATGGAACAGCGTATCCAAAAACAGCACGGGTACTGGCGTGGCTGGCTTGAGTTCGCGGTAAAACAGATCGGTAATCAGGATGTCATCAACGTTAAACGCGCTGGTCTGCACCAACCCTGTAGGGATATTCTCGACGCTCCAGGCAAGAATATCTCTGGGATGAGCGTTCTCAAAACGCTGGTTGAGTTTTTCCAGGTCGAGGCTGGTAGGTTGAATAAGCGGTTTCGTAGATTGGGTCATCGCGACGAGTTACCTCAAGTCTTCTGCA
>JACMKO010000152.1 GCA_014380065.1 Leptolyngbya sp. ES-bin-22
CCTGGTCAGTCAACCTAAAATTATTCTGGCAGATGAACCAACGGCTGCACTCGATAAAAAGTCGGGACGAGATGTAGTAGAAATTATGGAAAAACTTGCTAGAGAGCAAGGTTGCACCATCCTACTTGTGACCCATGACAACCGCATTCTGGATCTCGCCGATCGCATTATCTACATGGAAGACGGGTATCTAGTGAATCGTTCTGATGTTGCTGCGATCGTTTGAGTGCGATCGCCGATCTTGTAGGATGTGTATAGCCTCCGGCATTTAAGAAAAGCGACAGCGTAACGCATGATTAATCACGTCAAAGCCAAGCGATGATCTGCAAGACGGCAGGGTCGTTCACGCGGTGTTGCGTTAGCAAATCACTCCGGTTAAGTGGGTGAGAAGATGGCTGATTGTAGTGAGGGTAAGCAAGTTAAAATGAAAGAGAAACCGTTGAGACAAGGTCAAACTCATGACAGTCCCGCAGCCTCGTTATAGCAAAGAAGAATTTGCTCGACGTGGCGATGAGCTTTATGAGACTCAGGTTCGCGCTCAAGGCGAGGCAGGTTGGCAAGATTATTGTGGCGATTTACCTAGAATCATTGTTGATGCAGTAGGAGGAGAGGATGAGCAGGCTAGTACTTGAGATTTCAAACGATGTTGCGGAATCTCTTCAACTTCCGCCTTCAGAGCGACTCTCTCGTGTGCAACAGGAATTGGCAGTTCGTTTATACCAGAAAGGCTTGCTCTCTTTTGGTAAAGCACGCGAGTTAGCACACATGACAAAATGGGAGTTTCACTCACTACTTGGAGATGAGGCAATTGAGCGTAGTTATGATTTAGAAGAATTAGAAAATGACTTAAATACTTTGGAGCAGTTAGATTGAGAGCCGTCAGCAACTCTTCTGTCTTGATTGCCCTAAGCAGTATTGGGCAATTGTCTATCTTGACGCAGCGATTTCCAGATGGAATTCTTCTTCCACAGGCAGTCTGGTATGAAGTTGTGGAAACTGGAGCAGGGCGGGCAGGGGCGACAGATGTCGCGGCAGGCTTAAACGTTTGGCTGACCGTTCAGAATGTGCAGAACAAGACTTTGATATCATTGCTACAGCAAGATCTGGACAACGGCGAGGCGGAGGCAATCGCATTATTGCTTGAGCAGTCTCCAGACGCTCTGTTGCTGGATGAAAAGAAAGCGCGGCAAGTTGCCCGACGCATGACATTACCGATACTTGGTACATTGGGTCTCTTGGTTTTGGCGAAACGGCAAGGAGTGATTGTGGACTTACAAGAACAACTTGATGCCTTGCGAACTGTGGCTAAATTTCGATTGAGTCAACAGGTTTATAACGAGGCTCTACGACAAGTTGGGGAGTTGCAGTAGTTCTGGCGCGATCTAACAACTCCAGTGCCGCAGATTGAAAGAGACTACTCATGTTGAATTCCGCATCGGTCTTTAAAGTTGCTGTCGCGATCGCTCTCTTTCGAACATTGCCCGAAGTCGTAAAGCCATCATCTTCATCGTTGGCGATCGCTGAACCATCTCAAGAACATTAACGTCCCTACAGATGTTCAAGCTTCGTTGGTTCAATGCAGGATGACTTTATCAGTGACCTGACCGTTGGCATCCATGTCATAAATGATGGGAATCCCAGTGCCGACCTCGACGTTGACGATCGCCGCTTCGGTCAACTTTTCTAAATGCATGATGATGGCACGGAGCGAGTTTCCATGTGCTGCAATCAGCACATTATCGCCATCCATCAAGTGCTTGAGGATGCGATCGCGAAAGAAGGGCACAGTCCGCTTAACCGTCGCTTCCAGGCTCTCGCCTCCCGGTGGCGCTACGGCATACGATCGCCGCCAAAGTTGCACCTGCTCTGCGCCAAATTCCACAGCAGTTTCCGCTTTGTTTAGCCCTTGCAATTCGCCATAGTAGCGTTCATCCAGCCTGGAGGAGAGATAAACGGGTAGTTCCTGTGCGGGATCGCCGTTGTATTTATTCCAGCCATGCCAGTCCGCATCATCCACATCATGTTTGATGATGGGAATTCTGCCATTGCAAAGATCATCGCCTTCAGTCAGGATGATGATGGCGGTTTCAATGGCACGGAACAGCAGACTGGTGAAACACACTCGGACTCGATAGGTTTCGAGTTTGTCAGCGGCGATCATTGCCTCTGCCCGACCCTGTGCCCCCAGCGGCACATCGACCCATCCAGTAAATTTATTCTCCGCATTCCAGAGGCTCTGTCCGTGGCGAACCAGAATCAATTTAGCCATTTTCCTTTAGCCTTACTTAGTGAATGCCCACTCTCTCTAACGCTTTAACCTGATTGGTTAAAACCCGACCCTGTTCAAAGTCTGTAATGTTTGTCAGCGTGGTTTCAGCGATCGCTTGCAAGGCATTCTGGGTGAAGAATGCTTGGTGGGCTGTAATCACAACATTCGGAAAGGACTTCAAAAGTTGAAAATCATCATCTTGGATGATGGTATTGGATAAATCCTCAGCAAACAAAGCCGCTTCCTGCTCGTAAACATCAATGCCCAGGTAGCCGATTTGTGACGCTTTAAGACCAGCAATCACGGCTTTGGTATCCAGCAGTCCACCGCGACTGGTGTTAATCAGCATCACGCCAGGTTTCATTTGAGCGATCGTCTCTGCATTAATCAAATAATGATTTTCTGGAGTAAGCGGGCTGTGGAGTGAAATCACATCAGCGTTTGCCAGCAAAGCTGGTAGCTCAACATAGCGAGCCGCCCCAATGGTTTCAAACTGAGGATTGGGGTAGGGATCATAGCCCAGCAAGTTACAGCCAAAGCCATGCATGATCTGGGCAAAAACCATCCCGATCTTGCCCGTACCAATGACACCTACAGTACAGCCATGCAGGTCAAAGCCCAGCAACCCTTCGAGGGCGAAGTTATCATCGCGAACCCGGTTGTAAGCTCGATAGAGCTTCCGGTTGAGCATTAAGACCAGGGCTACAGTATGCTCTGCGACCGCATAAGGTGAATAGGCAGGGACTCGCACCACTGTGATCCCCAATTCAGCAGCGGCTTGCAAAGCCACATTGTTGAAACCAGCGCAGCGCAGAGCGAGTAAATGCGTGCCGTTTGAGGCGAGCATGTTTAGCACCTCAGCACTCGCTTCATCATTCACGAATGGGCAAACGACTGGGATATCCTTGGCTAGAAGGGCGGTGCGCGCATTCAGTTGGGTTTCAAAAAAGATCAGTTCGTGCTTGTGGTTTGAGTTAGCCGCTTCGAGCGACTGGCGATCGTAAGCTTTGGCGCTGAAAATGGCAACTTTCATGTAAAACATCAGGCTCAACCCTAAAACCCAACGGTGGGCAAAGAGGAAGCCTGCCTCTAAAAGATAACTATTGAAATGATGAGGAATGAAGCATTCACAAAAGTGGTAATACGAGGAGCCAGTTAGCTGTTAAAAGCGGTGGTTATGCCCTTAGACGTTCCAGCGTCACGTGTCTTGACTAAATTTACGATTGCGATCCCGACCAGGAGTGGAGTGCCCGGAGTTGCGATGTTTTTTTCAATTGATGCGCCTGCATCCGCGTCAAGACATCATCTAGCATCGTCACAGCTTCAGCAACAAAGGGACCCTTGTTGAGCATGACGCACTCAGCCTGCTCTGCCATTGCCGCATCCGTCATTTCTGCCCGTGAGGGAATGCCCTTTTTCACCAGATTTTCTAGCACCTGAGTCGCCCAAATGACCGGAGTATGCGCCGCCTCGCAGAGCCAGAGAATTTCTTCTTGAATTTCAGCCAGTCGTTGATACCCGATCGCGATCGCCAAATCGCCTCTGGCAATCATGACGGCAAACGGCTGTTGACCGGCTCCTTGCACAATCAACTCCGGTAAATTATTGACGGCTTGGGGCGTTTCAATCTTTGCCATAATCGCCATTTCGCGGGGCTGAGTCATCCGTGCGGCTAACTCCTGCTGGAGTAGCTTAATATCAGCGGCAGATTGCACAAACGAATAACCCACAATATCGGCATGGGCGGCGACAAAATCTAAATCCTGTCGATCTTTAGCCATCAGTGGGCTAAGTTGCAAATCTGTACCGGGGAAGTTAAGCCCCTTGTCTGGCAGCAGTTTGCTCCCCTTCAAACTGGCATGGGTGATGCAGAGAAGCACACCCTCATCAGTGAGCGCTTCCACTCGCGCGCCAATGCGACCATCATCAATCCAGGTAGTTGCACCCACCTCCAAGCGATCGATCACTGCGGGCAAAGTACAGGTTGCGTAGAAACAGGTCGCATCTTTCGGGTCAGGCAAGTCATGGGTTAACACCAGACAATCCCCTTGCAGGAGGCGATGTTTGTGATTCGGCGCAATCACTTCACCAAGCCGGGGTTTTGGTCCTCCCAGATCCATCAGGACTTTGCAGGAATGTCCAGTCTCTTTCTCGGCTCGACGGACATTGTCAATCATTGCCTCCCAAAGATCAGCGTTGTCGTGGGCACAGTTAATGCGAACACAGTTGGTGCCGCGCTGAAGCAGATCCCGCACAAACTTATCATCGCTAGCGGCTTCGGTGGGCAAGGTCACCATAATTCTGACTCGGCGTGACCCTGTAGTCTGACCCAACACGTCTTCGGTTTGCTGGTGCAGGAGGCGATCGCCCTCCAGAAACTCCTGAAGCGCCGGACGGCTAGGCAGCGTAACCGGATTGACTTTACAGATGGCTCCCAGGGTGGCAATCACCGCATCCAAGCTGGGGATCACTCGCCCTTCCAGACGACCCAGAGAAGATAAACCCCAGGGCACCAGGGCAGCTTGGAGCGGTCGGAGGTCGTGTCGGCGTAGCGCCATGTAATGAGCAAGATTGAGTCCACTGCTGAGAAATGCTTGCCGCTGAATCTGCGATTGCCACGGGTCAAAAATAGCTTGCCCGTCCTGAACTACGCTCTGCCGCAATGTTTGCAATGTTTCTAGCAACACGCACGGATTCGATAGGTCTAACGTGGAGTAGTCAAGCGTAATCGCTGCTTGTTCATGTTCTAGAGTGGAACCCACCATGCCATAGCCTCTTGAAAGATTGCATTGCAATGAAACTATTTGTGCCAGAACGAAGCTCTCGCTCAACTTTTCATGCGTCGGAGCAGCATCGCGTTAAGCGAGACAACGACCGTAGAAATCGTCATAAAAAGTGCGCCTACGGCTGGGGAAAGGACGATTCCTAGCGGATAAGCAATACCAGCCGCTAAGGGTATGCCAATGACGTTGTACCCCGTTGCCCAGAACAAGTTTTGGATCATCTTGTTATAGGCGGCTGTTGCCAATTTGAGGGCATAAGCGACATCTAATAAATCACTCTTGACCAGCACCAGATCGGCAGACTCGATCGCCACATTGGTACCCGCACCAATGGCAATGCCCAAATCCGACTCAGACAGAGCGGGTGCATCATTGATACCATCGCCGACAAACGCCGTGGGTTTAGCGGCTTTTAACCGTCGGATCAGAGCCGCTTTGTCCTTGGGGAGAACTCGCGCATAGTAGCGATCGATCTTTAAATCTGCTGCTACTGTTTTAGCGACGACTTCCGCATCGCCTGTAATCATCACGGTTTCAATGCCCATCTCACGCAACCGATCGATGGCTTTCCGGGCATTCTCACGGACGCGATCAGCTAACCCAAACACCGCCAAAGCTCGTTGATCGTTGAAAAGGAGGATCGCACTCTCACCGCGCGCTTCAATTTCTTTGAGTCCGGCTTGTAGACTTGCCGCAAGCTGCAATTTCAACTCCGCTACCCATTCTGGTCTGCCCACCCGATACTGTTGCCCATCGATTGCGCCTTCCACACCTTGACCGGGCACCGCTTGAAACTCGGTTACTTTCTTTAGCTGGCTCTGGCGGCGACTGGCTTCTGTGACGATCGCTTTCCCTAATGGATGCTCCGATAAGGATTCTAGCGAAGCCGCGATCACCAATGCATCTAGCTCACTCAGCCCTTCGACATACGTGTGTTGAACTCCAAACTGCCCCTCAGTCAAGGTGCCTGTTTTATCAAAGGCGATCGTTTTGATGTTTTTAGCGCGTTCAAACGCTTCGCGGTTCCGCACCAGCACACCATGCTTTGCAGACATTGATGTGGCGTTGATAATCACTAAGGGAATTGCCAAACCCAACGCATGAGGACAGGTAATCACGAGTACCGAAACAGCACGATTAATGGCAAAGGTCAAACCACCTGTGCCCACAGAGAGCCAAACCACAAACGTCAGTGCCGAAACCCCGATCGCAATTAACGTCAACCAGTAGGCAAGTCGATCGGCAAGGTTCTGATATTGGCTTTTCGATGCCTGTGCTTCCTCCACCAGTCGCATAATCTGGCTCAGAGTGGTTTTGTCTCCAGTGCGAGTGACGGCGATCGTTAGAGCACCTTCTCCGTTGACGGAACCTGCCACCGTTTCATCGTGTTCTCGTTTGGTCACGGGTCGCGATTCTCCAGTCAAAAAGGCTTCATTCACGCTGGACACGCCTTCAATGACTTCACCATCGATCGGCACTTGTTCACCGGGACGAATGAGAATGCGATCGCCCTCGGTCAAGGCGTTCACCGCGACATCTTCAATCTGTCCGTTTACCTGCTTGTGAGCGATCGCAGGCACTAAATCTGCCAGATGCTCTAGGGCACGACTCGCTCCCTGCACCGAAGACATCTCAATCCAGTGACCGAGCAGCATCACATCGACTAAGGTTGCCAGTTCCCAATAGAAGGAATCTCCCTCCAAGCCGAGAGTGACTGCAACACTGTAAACGAAGGCAACGGTGATCGCCAGCGCCACCAGCGTCATCATGCCGATTTTGCTGTGAAATTCGTACCACGCTCCCTTGAGAAACACCCAACCGCCATAGAAATAGATGATGGTGGCGATGATTGGCGTGATCCAGTTGACACCGGAAAACTGAAGGGCTTGATAGCTAAACCAATGCTCAAACATCGGCGACAGGTAGATGATGGGCAATGTTAGTGCCAAGCAAACGAAAAATCGCTGCTTGAACATGGCTGGGCTATGTCCGGCATGTTTGTCATGCCCAGCATGTTGACTGTTGCCACCGTGTTGATGATGGGAGGCACCAGCCATGTGAGCCTGGTCATGTTCTCTGTGGATGGAATGTTGGGTATCCATTTTCATGGGCTAAGTCTCCTAATGCTCCATAGGCTCGATTCTCCAGGGGAGCCGTTTTGTGAATCAGCAAAAATTGATGAGCAATCACTAAAACTGCCTGGAGCTTCACTACATCTGCAAGAAGGGGAGTATATCCCCCATAATTCCTCTGCAAGCTGGCTACTTAAACCAGGCTTGCTGCCACTGCTGCATTTGGTTGATCTCAGTCGTCTGACTTTTAATAATGGACTGCGTCAGGGTGTGAATTTGGGGACGAGTTTTCTGATTCAGCACCATCTGAGCCATATGCACTGCCATCTGATGATGAGGGATCATCTGACGGATGAATTCTTTGTCAAAGTCTGAAGCATTCTTGAGTGCAACCAGGTCAGTATGCATCATGCCATTTCGGGTCATCATGCCCTGCCCCATTCCTTGACCATTCCCCATCATGCCCTGACCATTCCCCATCATGCCTTGACCATTCCCCATCATGCCTGCTCCCGTGGCTACCTGTGGTACATCCTTGCCGTACCAGGTTTTGTACCAGCCCCACATTTGTTGGATCTCGCGGGTCTGATCCCGCTTGATTGCTGCTGCCAATTTTTTAACCTCAGCATGTTTGGCACGAGTCAGTGCCAAGTTTGCCATCTCCACTGCATCCTGGTGATGGGGAATCATCATCTCAATGAAATGCTGATCGGGTCGAGTCATCATGCTGTTCTGGGGAGCAGGGGCTTGTGTTCCAGGACGAGGAAGGGTATTGCTTGACTGAGCCTGCGTGCGATTTGCAATCAGTAATCCTGCCAAACCACCGCTCGTTAATAGCCCTACAACACTGTAGATCATCGTCTTTTTGTTCATGGTTTTCTTGTTCGTGGTTTTGTTTATTTACCTGTTCGGGCGGCATGAATATCTCTATTTCTACTGTTATCCTGACGGGCTGTTGGGTTATTTACTGAATGAATTGCATGAATTGATTAAGTATGTTGCAAAACTTATCATTGCTATGGATTCTTTTTTTCTTCCCTCTTTGGTCTAAATTCCGGTATTTCTAAATGCAAGTATCTTCTCGTTACCAAACTCCAGCTTAGTAACCAGGGGATCGATCGTGATGGGGAAATCGAGAAGCTCAGGACAACCATTGCCAATTGAGAATCTTAGGCATATCCTCTCAGTGTTGGGTGATGTATTGCCTGTGATCAATGAGCTTGTTGCGGAGAAGCTGTTTGGTATGAACACTGATCGCTTGGAGTTTCGGGACGCGATTTCCCAAAGGGAAGGCTATGCCAACGATGACATCCTGAGCTAAGCGAAAGCGATCGAGTTCATTCAGAACCACCATGTCGAAGGCGTAACCGATGCGGGTAAGGTTTGTGGATCGTCCAAGCAACCGATCGCCTCAGAAATTTATACTGCCAATAGACTGGGCGTAAATGGTAAAGCGATCCGCTAAAAGCGGTGGTTTCATTGATCGATTGTCGCGTAAAACGCCCGTGCCTGTGCCAGCAATTGGTCTTCGGTCATGTGTTGTTCCTTGACCACGACCGTCCCAATTACTCGCTGGGCGATATCTGGGTGATGGTCTTTGAGTGCCGCCATCAGATAATCCATCGCGCTGCTTGATCCGGTCGCGCTGCCAAAGATCAGAATCTTCTCTGCGCCACTTAGCGTCTGTGCGATCGCCTCGTAGAACGCTTTGAGTTCCGGCTGGCGCTGACCGTTGGCATCATCATCCACATTGTGCAGGTGTCGGCGAGAGCCGTCTGGGTCGTAAGGCTTGATCCGTTCGGGCACAGTGCCGTGCCGTTCGGTTTGATAGATCCGCGCCTCGCGATGATCAATCACAACCAGTAGATGGACACCCTCAGTAACGATCGCCTCAGCCGTTGGAATCGATCGCTCAAGGAAGTGGCGAATCTGCATCAATGCCTGCATATCAGATAAATCTTTGTGCTTTGGGGGATGAACTGTCAGCGTTTCGCCGTTCCGCCTAAAGCTCAGATTGCCATTATGCTCTTCCGTCACGTCGGTCAGTGCATTGAGCATCGATCGCACATCGTGCCACTGAAGGTTGTGGACGGCTGGATGTTGAAAGATGGCATTGTAAGTGGTTTGATGAACTCTGGACATCTGTGCTTCCATTTCTTTCTCCTTAACCGTGAATAATTGAGTGCCATGCAATGGGCTTCGTCTTCTGTTCTCAGTGATCTTGCTACGCAGCGCAGGCACGATCGCGGGCTTGAGCTTGATTGCAGTTTCTTTCTGGCAATGGGCGATCGAGCAATGGTGTTGAGCGAAGATTGAAGCGATCGCCACTCATCTACCACTCTGAGGGGCTGTCGTTTGATTTATGGAGTGAGTTGTTTGATTACGAGATAAATCGTGACACCAAACAATGCTGCCAGATCTGTGACTGCTTCAAGAAGCCGCCGATCGCGCTGAATCTTTGGCGGCTGTTGCAAGAGGTGCAAGAGGTGCAAGCTCTCAGTTAACCGATTAGTTGGGCAACTCGGAAGGCAGAGGCGATCGCGCCCTCATGCAACCCATCGCCTAGATACGCTCCTGCATGGTAAGTATGGTTCTTTCCATTCGTCGCCACCACTTCATCGCGGTAGCGAAACGATTCTGTGGTGTATAGCGGCGTGTGATGGCTCTGAGTATGGATAATCCGATCTTGAGCAATCAATCCCTCTAGCTGGAACGATAAAAAATAAGGCTGGGGTGACGAAATGCCACAAAGCTGATTCAAGTAGCTGTTATAGCCCCATTGATTCTCTATCTGGAAAAAATCAAATTCCGAGGGATGCTGGATGCCGTGATTTTGATACATGGAATTGTCCAGATGCACTGTTGTAATGACATCGTTAGCTTTCCAAGCTGAAAAGCATTTAGTTTCAGCTTCGGTTGGATCAGCTAACAGAGCCATCACTTGGTCAGGTGGCGTGGCAAAGACAACTTGATCAAACTCCTGGATTTCACCGTTCGATCGCTCGATTTTGACGGCATCTGCGCTTCTGGAGATGTTGGCAAGCTCCACGTCCAGACAGATTTCACCCTTAAAACGCTCCAGGATTTTTTCAATATAGGAATAGACTCCGCCCTCAACTCTGAGCCAGTGAACCGCAATATAGTCGCGTAACATTGGAATCGCTAGTTCTGCCGGAAAGTTATCAATCAGTTCCAGCGGCATTGAGTAGCTATACATAGTCAGCAACTTTAGCCAGAGATTACTGATACTTTGGCTCTTCACATACTTTGATAGCGGCTGGTCGTAAAAGGCTTCCACCGTAGCAAAGCGAGTTTCCAACCATAAGCCAGCGGAACGGGCATGGACAGCATCAAACCGCAGATATTCAATCAGACGCTGGATACCTGTGCAGTTTTTGTCGATCATCACCCCCGAAAAAAAGTGACCACCCTCTTTGGGGAACAGCGCTGAACCAATATTGACGGGTTTGAGTTCCACCTCTAGCTCTTCCATGAGCGCAATAAAGGTATGAAAGACAGTCGGGAATTCTAGCACTCCACTTTCCAACCGTTCAGGACAATCAGATTGATTGGGCTTGACGTTTTGGTTGAGTGTCCGAATATGTCCCCCCAACATGGGCTGCCGTTCAAACACGGTGACATGATGCCCTTGTTTATCGAGCAGATAAGCGGTCGCCATCCCGCTCGCTCCGCCGCCCACGATCGCAATTCTCATAGTTGATGTCCCAGTTTGTAGGATGCATAAATGGTGATCATCCGCCTAGCTGTCGCCTAACAGCACGTCGCCGGACAACCGTTGATACAGCAAGGTGCCTGTCCAGAAGGTGGGAGCAAAGCCGGGATAGCCCGATGAAGCGTTACAGAAATAGAACTGGTTGAGTGAGGTTTCGTGATTCAACCGTCCCAAGCCCATGTTGCGCGGCGTGAGACTGGAGCCGTAGGAATTCCCGTTGGGACACCAACAAAACCGTTCATTGGTGGTAGGGCTAC
>JACMKO010000153.1 GCA_014380065.1 Leptolyngbya sp. ES-bin-22
CTCGAAGGCGACAAAGCCATCACCCTTGGTTTCATCGACCTTCTGCGCGAAAACTACATCGAGAAAGATCGCTCTCGCGGTATCTACTTCACCCAAGACTGGGCTTCCATGCCTGGTGTGATGGCTGTAGCCTCTGGTGGTATCCACGTATGGCACATGCCTGCGCTGGTAGAAATCTTCGGCGATGACTCCGTGCTGCAATTTGGTGGTGGTACGTTGGGTCACCCCTGGGGTAACGCGCCTGGTGCAACCGCAAACCGCGTGGCTCTAGAAGCGTGCGTCCAGGCTCGTAACGAAGGTCGCGACTTGATGCGTGAAGGCGGCGATATTATCCGTGCTGCTTGCAAGTGGTCGCCTGAACTGGCAGTTGCTTGCGAACTGTGGAAAGAGATCAAGTTTGAGTTTGACGCAATGGATACCATTTAATCGTCTCGGATTGAGGATGAAGGATACGAGGACAACTTGCTAGTCTGACTTCATCCGTCATCCTCCTCCAACTCATCTTGTTCGCTATGGATCTCAAGCAAATTGCCAAAGATACTGCCAAGACGCTCGTTAGCTACTTGACATATCAGGCTGTGCGAACGGTGATTGCTCAGCTCAGCGAAACTGATCCGCCCCGTGCTTTCTGGTTGCAAAACTTTTCATCAAGAGAAAAGATTCAGGATGGTGAGGTTTATTTGAAGGCTCTGTTTCAAGAGCGCCAAGATCTTGCGTTTCGCATCCTTACCGTCAGAGAGCATCTGGCAGAAGAGATTGCTGATGTGTTGCCTGAACTGCTCCGCTCAAGCACACAGCAGGCAAATATGGATCAGCGTCGCCAACAACTGGAGCGGATGACGCAGATGGATCTGTCTGTTCCGAGCGTCAATCCAGAGCAAGAGCCAAATTCTGAAGAACCCGGATGAGCTAGCCGTTAGCTGTGAACTCGCCTCACTCTAGAAGTTAGCCATTGTCAACTCACTATTACCCATCGAGAAACCTATGAAGACCTTACCGTTTGAGCGTCGCTATGAGACGTTTTCCTACCTGCCCTTGATGGACAACGCTCAAATCTCTCGTCAGATTCAGTACACGCTGGATCAGGGTTTTTTCCCTGGCGTTGAGTTTACCAATGACCCCAGTGCTGAAGCACACTACTGGACGTTGTGGAAGCTGCCCATGTTCAGCGCACGCTCTCCCCAGGAAGTGCTGAATGAAGTGCAGCAGTGCAAGTCTGAGTATCCCAACAGCTACATTCGTGTGGTGGCGTTTGACAACATCAAGCAATGCCAGGTGATGAGCTTCATCGTGCAGAAGCCACGCAACATGTGATGATGGTTCAATGATGTGATTGAAAGCGGGGTAGGGTGGGCAATGCCTGCTTTATCCCGCTTTTCAATGTTGCGATCATGATTGCAAAAGATATCAGAATCTGCTTTGTCGGTGAGTCGTTTATTAACGGCACAGGCGATCGCACCCATCTCGGTTGGACGGGCAGGCTCTGCCAAACGCTTTCTCAACGGGGCGATCGCGTCACCTACTACAATCTAGGGATTCGGCGCGAAACCAGTACTGAACTTCTAGGACGTTGGCAGCAAGAGTGCGATCGCCGCTTACCTCCGGGTTGCCTTCATCGCGTGGTCTTTTCCTTTGGTGTGAACGATACAACTCTGGAAAATGGCAGTACGCGTGTGATACTGGCGCGATCGCTGGAGAATACCCGACAGATTTTAAGTGTGGCGCAGCAACTTTATCCTGTTTTAATGGTAGGTCTAGCACCGATCGCCGACGAAGCTCAAAATGTCAGCATTCAAAAGTTATCAGGTCACTTTGCTCAACTGTGTGAAACGCTTAAAATTCCGTATTTAGATATCTTCACGCCACTCAGCCACTCAGCCCTCTGGATGCAAGAAGCAGCGGCAGGCGATGGCTCTCATCCCGATGCGGCTGGCTATACCGAACTCGCTCATCTCATTCAAGCATGGACTGCTTGGCACACGTTCACCGCTTTCTAACTCCTCTCCCCTCTCCCCTCTCCCCTCTCCCCTCACTCCTCTCTGCCAACTAAGACCTATGAGCTATTACATTTCGCCTCGCTTTCTCGACAAACTTTCGGTGCACATTACTAAGAACTATCTGGATATTCCTAGCGTCAAAGTACCGCTGATTCTGGGCATCCACGGACGCAAGGGCGAAGGCAAATCGTTTCAGTGCGAACTGGCGTTTGAGCGCATGGGTATCAACGTAGTTTATATGTCCGCTGGTGAACTGGAAAGCCCAGACGCAGGTGATCCTGGACGGTTAGTGCGCTTGCGCTACCGGGAAGCGTCTGAACTGGTGAAGGTGCGCGGCAAGATGGCGGTGTTGTTGATTAATGACATCGACGCGGGTGCAGGACGAGTAGACCAATACACGCAATACACCGTTAACACCCAGAACGTGAACGGGACGTTGATGAACATTGCCGACAATCCCACCAACGTCCAGCTTCCGGGTAGTTATGAGCTAGATCCCAATCGACGTGTGCCGATCATCGTGACGGGTAACGATTTTTCCACGCTTTACGCACCGTTGATCCGCGATGGACGGATGGACAAGTTTTTCTGGGAACCCGATCGCGCCGATCGAGTGGGTATTGTCAGCGGCATTTTTGAGGCGGATGGGGTGAATCGGAGTGCGGTCGAAACGCTGGTGGATACTTTTCCTGATCAATCGATCGACTTTTATGGAGCTATTCGATCGCGCCTTTATGACGAGCAGGTTAAAGCCTTGATTGAAGAAGTCGGGATCGATCGCATCTCTCAGCGAGTGGTCAACAGCGACCAGGCAGCACCAAGCTTCCGCAAGCCGAATTTCAACTTGCCACATCTGCTAGACGTGGGCAATCAGCTAGTCGCCGAACAAAAACGGGTACAGGAGATGGGACTGTCAGAGCAATACAACAAAGCGCTGTACTTTAACCGTAAGCTGGGCAATACGGCTGAACAGACATCTGGTCAAGAAGAAGCACCAGCGAATACTCAGTATTATCACAAGTACGACTCTGGTAATGCTGCTGGCGGTAATGGACAGAGCAACCCACAGCCAGCCTCATCGAGCTACGGCGGTCAGTCCTCCAGCACCAAGCTCACTCCAGATGTAGTGACTCAGGTCAACCAAATTCTGAAACAGGGGCTTCGTCTGGGTATTGAGACTGTGGACGAACGTCGCTTCCGTGCAAACTCCTGGAATTCCTACGGTGCCTTTCAAGGGCAGGCATCGGAGGCGATCGCGGCTCTAGAAACCTGCCTCGACGAAAATGCCAAAAGCTACGTGCGGCTTGTAGGCATTGATCCGGAAAATCGACGCAGAGTCACTGAGACGATCATTCAACGACCAAACGGTAAGGTTGCTACCGCATAGGTGAGTAGGGACGTTACCTGTAGCGTCCCTACAGCATAGAACTAAGGCTTGAGCTGCGATCGCCGCTGGCGCAAACGGGCAAACCCTATACCACCCATACCGAGCAGCAGACCTGCAACGGTTGACGGTTCTGGTACGGCAGCAGTAGTCGCAACAACGCCGATCGGACGAATCAAGCTAGTGCTTGTAAACGTATCGCCTGAAAACGTAGTTGCACTACCCTCAGCATCGGCATACGCCAACACAGAGCCAATATTTTTGTTGGTAAAGTCAAAGCCGATCACGTAAAGGTCGCCACTGTTGACACCTGAGCCAAAGGTCAGACTGCCAATAAAGTTACTGCTGGGAGTTGTGCCCGTGTAATTGGTCGATAAAACGCTGAGCAGATTACCGCTCAGGTCATACTGTCGCACGCCAGCCGCAAAGTCACTCACGTAAAGGCTATCTGCTGTGGGCGAAAGCGCTAACCCCAACAAACTGATAAACCCCGCTTCTGGCAGTAGTGCTGGCTGGTCAACAAAAACGCTGGGTGTCGTCGTTGACGCTAACCCTGCCACCTGTTCTGGGCCATAGCGCAACACCTGGCTAGCAAACGGAAAACTTAACGCACCGCTTGCTGTGTTGGCTGAACCCTGTGTCGTGACATAGAGGCTACCATCCGGTCCAAACAACAGTCCGTTTGGACCATTCAAGCCGTTGGCTGACCCCAAGCCACCGTTATTGTCAGAGGCGAAAACGCCCAGAAAGGCACCCGTTGCAACGTCGTACCGCAAGATTTGATTGGTACGAAAACTGCTGACAAAAAGACTGCCATCTGGTGCAAAGGCGTTACCGTACGGACGCGTTAAACCGCCGCCGGAGGCTGCCACGCCGAGAAATTCCCCTGTGAGACTGTAGCGCAGAATAGCTGAGTCTTGAGGGTAGGCAGGATCAAATAAATTTAGCCCACTGTTGCCGCCACTACTGACATAGAGGCTGCCATCGGGACCGATCGTCAACGCGTCCGGTGATTGTAAGCCACCCAGTCCAGGCGTGACAAAATTCCCTTGAAACGTGCCCGTACTTTCGTCGAAAATAACAATATCGTTCCCTTGAGTGTTGCCGATTAACAAGGCGGCATCGGCTTTAGAAGCAAGTGCGCCCAAAAGCGTAAATATACTGAGCAAAACTGAAGCTTGCAGACGATTCTTCATAGAGTTTACGTGTTGATACTGGTTCTACGGTCTCACCTTCCAGAACTTCAGAATCGTATTAATTGTGACAAATTAGCCGTATATTCACGTAAGGCTGGTTTAGGTAAAGTTCTTGTAAAGAAAGCTGCCTGTGTGTTGAAGAATCTTTGGCGCACTACTCCCCTTTACAGGCATTAGTCTGCATTCGGAGTCTCGCTGGCACCGCGTCCTCACTTCCCCCTAACCACTACTTTCTCAGAGCCTCATAAACCAAAGCTGCTGCTTCCGCTCTAGTCGTCACTTGATTGGGAGCAAGCACGTTGGGATTCGTATCGTTGAGCACCAACCCTGCCTCTGTCGCCGCCGCAATTTTATCCAGGGCATATTTAGGAATCTGCTCCGCATCCTGATAGCGACTCAGCACTTGATTCGGAGATAATTTCGCTTGAAGATTCAAACCCGTCACTAGCGCTATCAGCACCTGTAAGCGAGGAATCTGACGATTCGGCTGAAAACTTCCATCGGGAAAGCCACTCATAAAGCGAGTTTGTGTGGCTTCATTGATCGCCGCGATCGCCGGAGTATCAGCCTGCAAATCGCTGAACTTCAACGCTTCACGGCTGCTCGGTTGATTGAAGGCTCGCTGAATGATCGCTGCAAACTCGACTCGTGTAATCGGCTTATTTGGCTGAAAACTGCCATCTGGGAACCCGTTCAGAATACCCTGCGCGCTCAAAGCCGCGATCGGTGCACTTGCCCAGTAGCCTGCTGGCACATCAGCAAACTGCTTTGGTTGCGCAGCAGGCGTAGAGTTTGTTTGGGGTGAAGGCAGAATCTGGGGAGCCGCTGCAACGAACGGGGCTGCTTGTAAGGCTGGTGGAGTAAGTGTCGGACTCCCAGGCGCTACGCTGGTTAAGGGAGCCTGTGCTATCGATCGGTTCGGCGCTATCACCGACACACTCGCTTGTACGGAAGGCGAAACTGGTGGTGATGGCGCTGTGGTTAGCGTGTTCGCTGCGAACGGCGATTGTAAGAAGGGCGCATCCAGCCCTCGATTCTGACTAATTGACCAGAAAAAGATTGCTCCAATGCTTGTGAGCGCGACAAAAACAGCAATAAGCTCATCGGCACCGAGCCGTTTACGGTCTGGTTGAGGGTCAGGAGTAGGTGTCATCTTAGGGCCTTACTAAGCAACAGGTACACAGCTAATCCTAGAGCAGACTGACGAAAGTTGATCAGCCAATACACCCTAAAGTGCAGAGGAGTTGAGAAATGATTGCGTTAGTCTCTGGTGCGGCTTTAGTTGCTTGAGTCGATGCTAACGTCTAGTGCCGATCGCACTACCTCGTTACGATCGGTTGCGCCTAAGAGTGTGGCGATCGGTTGCGTGTCGTTGGGTGATAGCGGTAGTGGTCGGGTCGAAACGGTGCCCCACTGCTTGACGAGCGTTTGCAGCAGCTTGTCCTGTCGATCGCGCAGGTCATCTAGATCGGTGCCTCGGTTGATCATGACAAACCAGACAAAACCGCGATCGCGAGTGGGTACAACGCCTGCCAAAGCGCTCACATCATTCAGCGTGCCTGTTTTTACCACAGCATCCTGGGGAATTTTGCGATAGTCGATCGTGCCGCCATCCACACCCGCAATCGGAAAGAGGTCTGCAACGGTGAGATTGCGAAATTGCAGGTAGCGCTGGATGGTCGCGAACATGGCGCAAATCGCTCTCGGTGAGATCTGATTTTCCGTACCCAAGCCAGAGCCATTTTGCAGCCGAATTTCGTCTTGAGGCACTCCTGCCGCGATCGCGGCTTGCTGAGCCACAACACCTGCTCCACCAAGAGAATTGGCTAAAGATTCTGCAATCACATTGTTGCTGTAGATATTCATCAGCTTGAGGATATGTGACAACGCCAAAGAGCGATGCCGCAACAGCAGAATTTGCTTAGGCAACAGGTCTACACCGTAGTGAAGCACCTGAACCCCACCCGCGATCGCGACATACGGTCGAGGCGTACCTGTTGGCATCTTCTGATGCTGGTAGGCTGCTTCGCCAGACCAGGTGTTGGCATTGAAGGCTTGCTTGAGCAAGGCACCTGCTTTTTCTGGTTTCGTTTCAAAGTTCATCGCCAAACTGCCTGTGATCACCAAATTTCCGGTGACTTTGGCAATGCCAAGACGGTTGAGCGCGTTACCCAGCGCGATCGCTTCCTCCCAGACAAGCAACGGATCTCCCCCACCCTGAATGACTAAATCGCCTTGCAGCACCCCCTTCTGAATTGGTCCTGTCGTACTAATCAGCGTCTCAAATTGATGGTCAGCGCCCCAGGTTTCTAACGAGGCAAGAGAGGTTGCTACCTTCGTCAACGAGGCAGCGGGCAGCGGCGTGGTGCCCTGATTACTGGCAAGAAACTGCGCGCCAGACTGGAGCCAAACGCCCTGTGATGACGCAATGAGTCCTTTGCGGCTCAAGCCTTCCAGGTATTGCTGTAAGGTAGCTTGTGTAGTAGCGTCAGGTTCACCAGGCAGCACTGACCAGGGCACATCGTTCCAGGCGATCGCGTTCACAGCCTTGAGGCTTGTGTTGACACGAGACAGCCCAGCCATGTTAAGCCACAGCGAGATTAATCCAGAGCTAAATAATTCCAGCAATCTCTGCCTCCCAACAGTGTCAAACCAATGCAGTATGGAAACTGACTCTAAAAAACTGTGCGTCAGATCACGCTGAACGACAACTGCTTTTCAGATTGGTTCCAAATAGAATGAATATAGAGGCTTTTAGCGTGACGGGATGACAAAATCCGATCAAAACCAGGTTTTACGCTTGCTGCCGATCGTCGTGGGCGGTCTTGCCGGATGCTTGCTACTGGCAAATCGCCTGTTCACTCCTGATTTGACGAACTCTCAATCACGATCAGATGCGCTGGGTGTAATTGTGAGTGCCGTTCTGATTCTAACGGGTTTGCTCTGGCAGCAGGTGCAGCCACGTACCCCGGAGCAAGTCGATCTCATCGGTGAAGAAGGCTTTGAGCTTGACCCAACCCTAGCGGATGCACTTAAAACTGAGCTTGCCTGGGCATCGCACTTGCTGTTAACGAACACCGTTACGCGATCGCTCATCGTCTGGTATGACGGCAAACTCTTGCTACGACGCGGCATTTTGCCAGCTCAGCGCGAAGTCACCCCTGGACCCATTTTGCAGCGCGTGTTAGATAAGCAAGTACCCGTCTATTTAGTTGCGCTTAAGGTTTACCCCGGACGCATCGAGTTTGATTACCTGCCTGAGAATACCCAAGGAGTCATCTGTCAACCGCTTGGCAACCGAGGGGCAATGATTCTGGCTGCTAATACCCCCCGCAGCTACACTCGCCAGGATGAAAAGTGGATTGGCGCGATCGCTGCGAAGCTGGAGCATACGCTGGCAGGAAGTGAGGCGAGAGGAATCAGGAGCCAGGAGTCAGAAGTTTAGAAGTCAGTGGGCAGTGGTCAAAGCTAACTCAAAACTCTCTAGCGTAGCGGCGCAAAGCGCTACTCAAAACTCAAAACTTTATCTCTATACCCCACACCCTTTTCTCATGCTCACTCTCTACTGGTTACTCGTTGCTGTAATGGTTGTCGGCATTATCGGTGCGGTAGTGCCTGCGATTCCAGGTATGAGCTTGGTTGCGATCGCCATCTTCATTTGGGGGTTGGTCAAAGGCTTTGGTAGCGTGAGTCTTGCCCTACCGATCGCGATCGTGCTGTTGCTGCTAGGCATTGGGGTTGATTTTCTGGCAACCTACTATGGTGCGAGGCAAGCAGGAGCCAGCAAATGGGGACAGTTGGGTGCCCTTGTTGGTCTGGTCGTTGGCATTTTGGGGCTGTTGCCAGCATTGCCTGTAGGTGGTCCCATTCTTGGCATTCTGGTCGGACCGATCTTAGGCGCGATCGTGGGTGAATTTCTCTACCGACGCGATCTCAAACTGGCAGCGAAGGCAGCATTGGGTATTGTCGTCGGTTCGCTGGTGGGAAATCTGATTCAGGGTTTGTTGGCGATCGTGACCGTTGCCATCTTTTTGTGGACAACGCTACCATCCGTCAGCTAGAAGCTCTGTTTCCCAACCTGCTGCTTCCCAAAGAACAGGATGTGCTGCTGAGGCAAGGTTTCTTTAGTTTCCAGCCAGGTTAATCCTACAGCGTTCATTTCTTTCTGCACCTGTCGCTGCGTCATTTTGTGCAGCGCTTTGATGGGAATGAGGGGATTCTCGCCGCGATACTCGACCAGGACGACGCGCCCGTTGGGTTTGAGTGCCTGAGCGATCGCCGTCATCATTTCTCGTGGATGGTCAAACTCGTGATAGGCATCGACCATCAATGCGAGGTCGATCGACGCATCCTTTAAGTTGGGATTTGTGATGCTGCCTAACACCGTCTCCACATTTGCAATCTTTTTTTCCTGCTTGATTGCGTTCACAATCTCTAGCATTTCTGGCTGTATATCCACTGCTAGCACCTTCCCCTGCGGCACCAGTGGGCTAAAACGAAAGCTAAAGTAGCCCGTTCCCGCACCAATATCAGCTATGGCATCCGTTGACTTCAGATTCAGGGCAGTAATCAGCGTTTGCGGCTGCTCTTCTCGTTCTCGGCTGGGGCGCTCTAGCCAACCTGCGCCAAGATGCCCCATTACTTGAGCAATTTCTCTGCCCATGTAGACTTTGCCGATGCCATCTCTACTGGGTGTCCGCTGTTGATAGATCGCATCAACAGCGGGTGCGATGAGTGTCGTTGCAGGCGACCCTTGGCAGCCTGTAAGTAGAACTGTGATGCAGAGCATCATGGTCAAAACTGCACGCCGCCAGTTCCCCTGCCCATGTATTGTCATAAACCAGCCATTAAAACGATTCAATCAGCCTGTGTTCCGCATACCAGCGGCAATCCCATTGATGGTGAGCAGGGCACCCCGCAGCAGTTCGCCTTTGCTGTAGCGCGATCGCACCACGCCCGTGACTGCCTCCGTATTATGCTGCCGTAACCGTTTCAGGAGCGACACTTGCAGGAAGCCGAGCGGGACGATCGTGCCGTTGCGTAACTGCACCGATCGCTGCAAATCAGGATCACCATCGAGCAAGCGCTTGTGCCCGGTAATGTCCAGCACCATATCGCGGGTCAGGTAGTACTCGTTCGCAATTTGTTCGTAAACAGGCTCCAGTCGCTCTTTGTCTTCTGGTTTGGCAAGTTCGTGCACATAGTGTCCGGCAATTTGCAGATCGACTTTTGAGAGTGTCATTTCGACTTTAGAAATGGCCATTTTGAAGAACGGCCATTTGAAGTAGAAATAGCGTAGTAGCTTCAGATGCTCTTCAGGATGTTCGGTCAAAAAGTCACGGATAGCCGTGCCCATGCCATACCAGGCAGGCAGCAGAAAGCGGCTCTGCGTCCAGCTAAACACCCAGGGAATTGCCCGTAAACCGCTGAGATCTCTCTTGCCGCCACCGCGCCGTGCGGGACGAGAGCTAATTTGAAGCTGACTGATTTCTTCGATCGGCGTGACCTGCAAAAAGAAATCCAGGAAGTCTGGCTGCTCGTAGATCAGCGCACGGTAATGGAGGCGCGATCGTGCCGCCAGCTCTTCCATAATTTCGTGCCACGGCTGGATGTCATCAAAGCCCGTGCGGAGCAGACTGCCCTGAATCACGGCTGTGGTGACGGTCTCCAGGTTGTACAGCGCCAACTCAGGTAGAGAGTATTTAGAGGCAAGGACTTCGCCCTGCTCGGTAATTTTGATCCGTCCATTCACGCTGCGACCCGGTTGCGCCAGGATTGCCTCATACGCGGGACCACCACCGCGACCGACCGAGCCACCGCGACCGTGAAAGATCCGCAGCGCTACATTATAAGTCTCAGCGACAGTCTGCAACGCCTGCTGCGCTTTGTGGATCTCCCAGCTACTGCTTAAAAACCCGGAGTCTTTGTTGCTATCGGAATAGCCCAACATGACTTCTTGTAGCGATGCTGCCTGTGCCTCTAGCTGAGCAAAGCCGCCTGCCAGCACTGCCCGATAAAGGGGCAACTCAAACAGGTGTTTCAGTACAGACGGCGCTTTTTGCAAATCCTCTACGGTCTCAAAGAGAGGGACAACATGGAGAGCGCTGATGCCCGTTGCCGGATCGTAAAGCCCTGCCTCCTTCGCCAACAGCAAGACTTCCAGCAAGTCGCTCACCTCGTGGCTCATGCTAATCACGTAGGTATTGCAGATTTCGGAGCCAAACTCTTGCTGGAGTCGCCGCACCATCCGAAACGTTTCGATCGCTTCCCGCGTTTTATCGGAGAAGTGCAATTCAGTAGGAATCAGCGGTCGGCGGGTTTGCAGTTCGGTGGCAAGCCAGAGCGATCGCTCCGCTTCGGTGAGGTCGTTATAGGGCTTCGGCAGAATTTGCAGGTAATCGGCAATTTCGCTGAGCGTATCAGAGTGACGAGTGCTTTCCTGGCGAATGTCGAGGTGCGCCAGGTGGAAGCCATAGATTTCGACCTGGCAGATCAGGGTTTCCAGGTCACGGCAGCTTAAGCCTGTTTCGGTCAGACTGTGCTCAATCAGCCGTAGCTCCGCCAGAAAGGCTTCGCCAGCACTGTAGATAGTGTTGGGGTTGCAGTCGGGTACGTCGCCCCGTAGGCAATCGCTGTTGTTGATGATGGCGTTGCGATCGCGCGTATTTTCCAGCCGCTTCTGGATGTAGGACAGCTTCAGTCGGTAGGGTTCCTGCCGATAGCGAATCGCTAACTGGTCGTAAATCGCAGGCATTTGAAGCTGGTCTTGCTCGAGCGATTCCAGCAAGTCTGGCAGCACATCGCTCCAGTGCAGCGACAGACTCAGCAAATCTTTGAGCCGATGCACCGACTGGATGTATTTCTCCAGCACCATGCCCCGCTGGTAGCACGCAGTTTGCCAGGTAATTTGGGGGGTGACCGAGGGGTTGCCATCGCGATCGGAGCCGACCCAGGAGCCAAACTGGCAGAAGTTATTGCTGGGCGGCTCCATTGCGGGGAAGGAGGCGTGAAGTGCTTGCTTGAAACGCTGATAAAGCTGCGGGATCGCGTCAAACAGGACTTCCTGAAAGTAGTGGAGCGTATAGTCCACTTCATCCAGTACGGTTGGTTTGAACTGATGCAGTTCATCCGTGCGCCACCAGAGGCGAATTTCTTCAGTCAGTTGTTCACGGAGCACTTCTGCTTCCCAAGACGCAGCCGGAAGCCCTTGAGAGGTCAGCCGATCTTCCACCTGATCAAGCTGGCGGAGAATGCGGGCAATGCGACGCTGCTTATCGCGAATAGTGTGGCGGACGATTTCCGTTGGATGGGCTGTGAATACTAGCCGGATGTCCAACTGGTTGATTAGCTTTTGGACGTGTTGAGGCGGCACATTGAGGCTGCGAAGCTTGGGGAAGAGCCAGTGAAAGGTGCCCATTTCCTTGCGGGCTTCCGGATCTTGCAGGCTTTTTTCGAGCAAATCGGCTTCGAGCCTGCCCATAGGCGTTGACGACTCGCCGTTGGAGCCGGGATAGCCCGCGATCTGTGTTCTCTGTTCCACCGCAGCCGACGAAGCTAGATCACGGGCTGCGCGATACTGCTGCTGCTGGTCACGCTGCTCATAGTGCTGCTCGACAATATTGATCAACTGGAAGTAAAGCGCAAAGGCACGCGCTGCCCGGATCGCCTCGTTGAGATCCAACCGTTCGACGACTCTGAGCACTTCTGCTTCTAGAAAACTAGGGGCTTGCCCGTCTGGGGAGCAAAGGTCACGCAACTGATTGAGCAAATCGACCAGTTCTTGACCACATTCTTCCTGTAGCACAGATGCCCACAGGTCTTCGATAATCTTGAGTCGATGCCGCAAAAAGAGATCAGATATGGACATCACAGCCATAGCCTCGGACGTTCTGGACTCAATGGCTGTTCCGAAGCCCAATCCATCATCTGACGAAGGTCTTGTCGAACTCATGGGGCTGCTCTTGTCAAAGATCTTTCAATAATTCTATGGGGTAATCCTCCGTTTTGTAGTTTCAGAGGAACCAAATTGTTTTTTGCAGGTTTGGAGTGGCGCTAGTCAGCGGCGCGATCGTCCGGGTTCGTCCGAGCAGCGCTGGGAAAATTAAGCACAGGGAGACCGTTGCCTCGAAAGATTTCTTCACTCAGCAGCCCCAGTTCTCGAATCGCTTCTGCTAAGGCTTTGCTGCCCACTAGCGCTACCAGTAAAGGGGCTGTTGCCAAGCTAAGCAAAAGCTCTGGAGAGACAAAGGGCTTCATGTTGCTGCCGACTTGAGACGAAGGTTGTTCAGAAGGTGCCATAATCAAAAACTCCTGTTGAGAAACATCTACTTACAGACCGTGCTGCCGTTCGCTGCTTTAAGAGACCCTGGTCGGCAACCCTTAACCAATCAGGTGTAAATCCTCTTAGAGATAGCGCGGTCTAGCTACTATTGTCGAGCAACCTCGCTTGCTTGGTAGACTCGACCAGCATCTAGGCTAGAGAATTGAAGCGAGTTTAGACCAGAGTTCTAGGGAAACTGTGCCAAAGCTCCGAGTATATGTTATCCCTATGGGGCAAAATGACGGTACTTAACGTTCATTCTGGATCACGTCGCAATTGTTAAGGCGCTCATGCTGGATGTACATGGACACAATTCTGCCGCTCGTGAAAAACGCTCTTCAACCGTGAGCGGCACCTCGCTGAATCACTGGCTACATCAGCAGTTGGGCGTGGCACACCTGCAAGTAAAAAGTAAACTGCGCGGCAATAACCTCCACCTTCTGTTTGAGGGCTTTCCCTGCCCTGACGCAACGACTATTGTGCCGCAACTGTCCGATGTGCTCTCGGCGGCGGCGATCGCCCATCTGCTACCATCCCAATCGCCTCCAATTTACAGAGTCATTGCCTATGGACGGCTACCCCAACAATCCAAGCCTGAGTGGACAGAATCCTTTGTGCCTCACCTAGCCGATCGCGCTCCTTCAACACGATCCTCCTCAACGCGATCGCTCTCAGAAGTCGCAGGCTTCGCCCCTCAAGAGTGCAACATCAAAGCATCAGCAGACGTTCCAGTGCTCAGCGCGGCGCGTCTCGGTCAGCCTGAAGCGATCGCTCGCCACCTGAGCGACACGTTTAGTACGCTCGGCATTGCTGTTCGCGTTCGTCTGGAAACGCCTCAAGCACCGTCTCAAGCCATACCTCCTTCCCCCACTCCCCACTCCCTACTCCCCACTCCCCCTTTACAGCAACGTCTCTTCATCGTCTGTGAGTCTGCCTATAGCCCTGACCCGTTTTTGTTTGCCGAACCGATCGCACAACATCTACGGGCATTAGAGCTGAAGGGGTTTCAGGATGCCGTTGTCTTTGGGCAAGTGGCGGGTGAAGCGAAACCAGAATGGGTGCTGCGAGTTGATCTAACGCCGCCTGATGACATTTTGAAGGACTGGGCACGCTGGGGTGATGTGCAGGCAATGACACGCCTACTCAACCGCGTCCTGCTCCTTGAAAACGTGGAAACCTCTGCTCTCCTCAAGGACGCGACCTTACATCTCACGTGCCGGGGTACGCAGTCCTCCATACCCGATAAACTCGCCACGATCGCGGCGATCGCGCCGCGACTAGAAGCGCTCTCGCCACAGGGCATTCGTGCTGTCGCTCTTTACGGTGCCCATCAAGACAATAGCCCCGACGGGCTGAACACACTTGCTCCTGTTTGGGTGCATTGGCTTGATTTGTCTGCTGATCCTCAGCCACCATCAACCCTTGACCTGGCGCAACAAGGAAATTTAGACGCGATCGCCTTTCTGCTGACGCGGATGCTTAACCCAGATCTAGATCGCAAGTTGGCGACGGGTGGCATTCGGGTGCAAGTCCGGCAAAAAGGCGACTTACTGCACGTGATGGGCGAAGCTCCCACTTGCCCGCTACAAAATCAGATGGGTGCTGCGATCGCTCGCTTTTTGAAACCCTTGGCACTGCCCGCGATCACTGGCGTACGGATCTACGGTCGTCGCTCCGGGCAAAAGCAGCCCCTTTGGAGCTATGGCGTAGACTTTCATGCCCGCAATCGGCTGTTGCCTGAACCCACCCCCGAATTTGCCGTCTCGGATGCGTATGTGGGTGATTTGCTCTCACCTCCCGGCGCGCTTGCTTTGCGGACGGAGCAAGCGTCAGAAGCATCACGGTCGTTTTTTGGCAATCTGGTTGAGAGCACCCTTCAACGTGTGCAGCGATCGCTCGTCTGGTCGCAACTTTTTATTCCTTTAGACTCGACTCACCTCAGTGCCAATCTGACGCACTCGCACAGCGCTACTGAGCGAACCTCCCAACGCGGTGTAAGGGTAGCTGCCGTTTGGGGCGCAATTGGTATCTTGCTGGTGGTGCAAGCGGATTGGTTGCTCAGCCGCTGGACGGGACAGCCATCGATCGCGTTCAATCAGTCATCGCCAGCCGTTAACTCATCCACCCAACCGTCAGCCTCACCTTTTGGCACGCTCTCTCTGAAGCAAAGCAAATCTGGTGATCAGACCGTTTTTAATGGGTCTGGGTTTACTCAACCTGGTACGGCAACCTCGACACAGTTCCAAGACACCGCTGCAAAGACATTAGCCCCGACCACGCTGTCCGCTTCGCCTCTTCGACCCAAGGCAGACGGTCTGACGAAAGGGTCAGAGGCTTATCCGACCTTTAACAGTCCTCAGCTTGACGAGAAGCTTGCTCTCTACCGGCTCTATATCAAGGAGTACGGCACGCCTGACGTATTGATTATTGGCAGTTCGCGGGCGCTGCGGGGTGTTGACCCGATCGCGCTTCAAAAAGCGCTGGCTGACCAGGGATACGCTGGTACAAAAATCTTTAACTTTGGGGTGAATGGCGCAACGGCTCAAGTGGTAGACGCGATCGTGCGACAGCTTCTCCCCCAAGACAAGTTACCGAAACTGATTTTGTGGGCAGATGGTGCCCGCGCCTTCAACAGCGGTCGTTCTGACATCACCTACAACGGTATGGTCGCGTCTGACGGCTACAAAACGCTAGCAGGCGCGCCGCTTCTCGGCACCGCGATCGCTCAAGGTGGTAGTGTCAGTGCCGAGTCTGCTCCAGAAACCGCTGTCACCGAAGCACCACCCACTTCTTTGTCCGGTGGTTATCAAACGGTCAACCAGGAACTGAATCGACAGTTGGGTACACTTTCTGCCCTTTACGCTCAGCGCGACCAACTCAAAACGGTTCTACGAGCTGGACTGGTAAGTCTGCTACCCCAAGCATCCAACTTAGCCTTTGGTAGCACGAGCAATTTAACTGATGTAACCAGCCCAGGCGCGGCGGCTGCCAATGCTCCAACGTCTGTCCTCTCTGAAGGGCAGAGCGCGATCGATGTCGATGGTTTCTTACCGCTGTCCAACCAATTCAACCCGGCCACGTATTATCAGAAGTACGCCAGAGTTAACGGTGACTATGACTCTGACTATGACTCTTTTAGCCTCGAAGGTAACCAAACTCAAGCCTTGACTAGCCTGGTGCAGTTTAGTCAAACGCACCAAATTCAACTCATTTTCGTCAATTTGCCCCTGACAAACGACTACCTTGATCCAACCCGAAAGCGGCATGAAGAAGCGTTTCAGCAGCACATGCTGCGTCTCGCAACCCAGTTGGGTTTTGTCTACCGCGATCTCAATCAGTCGTTGGCACAGCCCGCTTATTTTTCAGATCCTAGCCATCTAAATCGCTATGGAGCCTATGAAGTCTCCCGTCGGCTGGCGATGGATGTCATGATTCCCTGGAACCAAGCTCGACGCTAAGGAACAAGAATTTAATCACCTCGGCGTTTTCCGTAGGGGCGCACGGCTGTGCGCCC
>JACMKO010000017.1 GCA_014380065.1 Leptolyngbya sp. ES-bin-22
ACGAATATGACGTTGGTGACTTGTTTAGCTGCAATGCTAGGCGCTAAAGCGCGGTATTTAATGTCTAAACCGCTTCATTTCAGGTGCTTTAACTATACCGAAACTGATTATTCTTATACTCTGTATGAGGCGTTTCGATCGTAGTATCCGAAAAAGCCTCTGAGCAGGATGCGGGAGTGGGAGTAGGTAGAAGGCAAAATTAACTCAGAACTCAGAACTCAAAACTCAAAACTTTCTCACTCCTCACCCTTTCTCCCCCCGATGAAAATCAACGGCTCTAGCAATGCGAATGGTGCCCTGAGGCGTAACGTAGGCAACCTCAGGTTGGTATTGGGCAGGCGGTGTTTCGGGCGCTCTAGCAACAAAATCGGCAATGCGAAGCTGAGTCGGTTCCATTTGCATTGCCATGATCAGGCAACGAGCATTGCCTTTAGAACCTGCGTGAGCCACACCGCGCAGCCGTCCCCAAATGAGAATGTCGCCTTCTGCTACAACGGCACTACCAGCGTTAACATCGCCCAAAATCACGACCGTGCCGCTGTGTTGAATGTCTGCCCCCGATCGCAGCGTCGTCTCCAGATAGAGCGGTTCTGCCATGACCTGTGCCGCTTCTTGAGTGGGCTGGTTCAGGTGTGAAAGGGAGGATTGCTGGTCTACAGAATAGCCAGCGGTCGCGGCGGCAACGGCAGTTTGGCGACGGCTGGTGTAGACGCGCTTGAGCTGAAGCTGAGCTTCGGTAAGAGCATCGGCGATCGTTTGAAGCTGTCGCCCATCTAGCAGGCGATCGCGAGCAAGTAAATGTACCGTAGTATCAGGCTGCCAAAAGCGTTCGTTTGCATCTAGCCGCTGCTTCAACTGCTGCCAAACTTCAGTCCAGTGAAAGGCTGTGTTGGATTCATCGTCTTCGCCTTCGGGCGGCAGCAACAGCAGCAGTTTGCCTCCTTCACTGCGAAAGCGAACCTGCTGGTTGCGATCGTGTTGATTGCGATCGGGCTGAGTGTGATCGGGCTGATTGCGATCAGTGTCCGAGGCGGTTGGGGGAACAATGGGCACTGATAGGGATGGGGAGGCATCAGTCATGCAAAAACCGGAGCTTTAACGGCTTTAATAGTAAGCTGAATCGCCGTAATCGGCACGTTGCCCTGCACATTTAGTCAGGAGTTCCCATTTTGTAGAGATGCTACAGGTAACGCCCCTACAAAATGCCATTCACACCTTATGAAACACCACCAACGTCCTCAAACGATCCGGAGCAGTCCACGGATCGCACGTAGATAGAAGGCTATAGCTTTTCGTTTAGAGTTCTTCGATCGTGATCCTTGAGACAGTAGTGTTCTCCACCCCTTACTCACTGCCCCTTTTACCTTTCTCCTATGTCAAACGTAGTGACTCCTGTTGAAATAAGTTATCCAGGGCTAGAGCGGCTATTGGATGGGCGTTATCAAGTTATTCAAATTTTGGCAACTGGCGGCTGGGGACGCACATATTTAGCGCAAGATACTCGCCGTCCCAGCCAGCCAGAATGCGTCATTCAGCACATCGTCCCCATTGCGAATGCTGCTGCTGATCAGTCTGCTTTGAGGCATCTCTTTGTGCGCGAAGCCTCGACCTTAGAGCGCTTGGGTGAGCATGAGCAAATTCCTCGTCTATTAGCCTGCTTTGAGGATGAACAGGGCTTTCACCTGGTGCAGGAGTTGATAAGCGGTACGCCCCTGAGTCTGGCATTGGGGTCGCAGCCCTGGCAGGAGGAACGGGTGGTGCAACTGCTGCTGGAATGCTTAGACGTGCTGGCAGTGTTGCATCAAGAGTGCTGTCGGCATGGTGACGTGCGACCCGATAACTTCATTCGACGATCGCAAGATGACACGCTAACCCTGACGAACTTTGGCACGGTGCGCGATGTACATCTAGCCCTCATGACGCTACAAGGGCAGCTTACGCCCTCAATGGTGCCAAATACGCAGGGCTACCAGCCACCGGAACAGGTACAGGGACTCCCGTGCCTTGCCAGCGATATTTATGCGGTGGGCATGATCGGCATTCAAGCGCTCACGGGCATTCCACCGATACAGTTGAGCCATGATGCTCTGACTGGAGAGATTCTTTGGCAGCCCTTTGGTGCACTGGCAGGATCAACGCTGCGTCATGGCTTAGTTGCCGTTTTGAGCCGTATGGTGCGTGCTGACCAGACTCAACGCTATCCCTCTGCAAAAGAAGCCTTGCAGGCACTACGTCAACTTGCTCAAGCGGTTTTGCCTAGCCCAAACAGCCTCGCGTCAAGCACTGCCGCGATCGCACCTTCTAGCACAACCCAGGACTTGCCAGCACCCATGCTGAGTAAACCCAATCAAGAAGCGCTGGTGGAACGACTGCTGAGTCCGGCTGTACAAATTGGCGTTGGCATTGGCGCTGTAATGGCAGCGGCAGTTTGTGGCTATGCCTTACCGCACGTGATCGATCGCACCCTGTTCGGCGATAGCGATCAGGACAAACAAGCAAGGGCGGACGGAACGCAACCGACTCAAGCAGGACAACGTCCAAAAGCGATGTCGTCGATAGCATCGATTTCCAAAGATAGTGCTTTTGCTGCACAGCAGATTCAGTTTTCGATGCCGCAGTCAATCAACCCGGCAGAAACCTCGGCGGCTCAATCGTTAAGAGAGGCATATGGTCGGGCGATCGTCAAAGACTTTGCAGGCGCGATCGCACTACTCAAAACGATTCCCGCCGATACGTCTGTTTATGCAAGGGCGCAAGCAAAACTGCGTGAGTATAGCGAAAAGCAGCAAATTCAAGCAGTGAGCTATCTCCAAACTGCTTACAATCAGGCGGAAACAAAGGCATTCGATAACGCGATCGAGACACTCCAGGACATTTCTCAAGACACGTCTGCCTACGTCACAGCACAGACGAAAATGCGTGAATACACTGAAAAACAGCGCATTCGAGCTGATGTGCTAGCGATGCAGGACTTAAATCCCGGCAGCTATTTGCAAGAGGCGAATCTGGCTGGAAGGTAGGGATGAGGGATGAAGGATGAAGGATGAGGGCTGAAGGATGAGGGATGAGGGATGAGGGATCGGGCTTTGAACTCGGAGCGTCGAGCTTAGAAGTCAAAGAGTCGAGGTCTGAAGTCGGAATGTTGAGCTTTCAGCTTGAGGCGTTGAGCTTTAAGGTTGAACGATCGAGGTCTGACGTTGGAGTATCGAGCTTTGAGGTTGAACGATCGAGGTTTAAAGCCGGAGTGTCGAGCTTAGACCGCAAAAGGTCGGGGTTTGTAAAGAGTTTGTCAAGGATGGAGACTTGCGCTTAAAGGGTCGAGCTTTGGGGTTTGCCCGGTATGTAGAATAGTTTGTGTCAAAGGTCAAACAAGCTCTAATGAACTAATGACCTGAGATACAAACCCATGAACTTGCGACCAGCATTCATTGACGAACTACTCAAAGAATATCGTCACCCTGAAGCTTTGATGAGTGAGGGTGGGATCTTCAGACAACTGACCAAGGCTTTCATCGAGCGCTGCTTGAGTGCTGAGTGGGACACGTACTTCGCTGAGGCAAAGGTAGAACCAGAGCCAGCGCGGCCGAAGCATCGGCAACATAGACAGAGTAAAAAGACGCTTCAAGGGGAGTTTGGTGAAGCTGAGATTGGCCTTCCCCGTGACCGTAATGGCGCCTTTGAGCCCCAATTGCTTGCCAAGGGGCAGACCCACTTCAACGGTTTTGATGACAAGCTTTGCTCTCTGTACGCTCGCGGCCTGACGACACGGGACATCCAGGCGCAACGTCAGGCCTTGTATGGGGTGGACGTATCCCACACCCTCATTGCCAACGTCACCGAAGCCGTGGAGCCAGAAAAAGTGGGCAGCATCGCAGCCTGGAGGCCCTTTACCCCATCATTTACTTTGACGCTCTGGCGGTCAAAGTGCGGCATGAAGGTCGGGTGAGCAACCAAGCGATCCACCTGGCCTTAGGAGTAAAGCTGGCCGGTCAAAAAGAGCGCTTGGGGCTGTGGCTGACTCAGAAGGAATCGTCTAAGTTCTGGCTCTCGGTGCTCACCGAACGGCAAAAGCGGGGAGTCAGAGACATCTTGCTTGCTGGCGTGGACGGACTAACGGGCTTTCCAGAAGCGTACGCCTTTAGCGGCGCGAAGCTCTATGAGACCGTGCCGCTCTGTCTTGTCCATCTGGTGCAAACGGCCCTCAGCTACGTCTCCAACAAAGACCGTAAAGCCGTGGCGGCTGCTTTGCAGCTAATGGCTGGTGCTGCCACCGAAACCCAGGCAGCACCAGCCCTCGTTGAGTTTGCCGAGCGCTGGGACCAACAGTACCCCACCATGAGCAAGTCCTGGAGGAGCCACTGGCACCGCATCAGCCCCTTCTTCGCGTGCCCGCTAGACATCCGTAAAGCGAGCGACACCACGAATGCCATTGAGTCGATGCCTATGACCTTGCGGAAGGTTTGACGCTAGCATCGTTCCTTCAGGGTCGATGCATCGCTCCTGAAGGTGGTCTCCTTGGCAAGCGCCAACAGCTCGAAGCAATGGGCAAGGCCCATCCGAGATTGGAAAAGTGCCTTGAATCGGTTGGCGATTGAGTTTGAAGTTGCCCACAGCAGTTGCGTTTCA
>JACMKO010000154.1 GCA_014380065.1 Leptolyngbya sp. ES-bin-22
CGATCGTCAGCAAGAACAGCGGAGGGGACGCGACCTACGCCAAGATCATTGCAGCGAGAGAGTTAGGGATGTCGATCGTGATGGTTCAGCGTCCCGTAATGCCAGTAGGTGAACGAGTCTCAGATGTTGCTAGTGCAGTGGGTTGGCTCAAGCAGCGGCTCTAAAATCTGTAGGGACGTTCCATAGAACGTTCCTACTACTTATTTGAGGACTGCTGATTGTGCTTGCAAAAGCGTTTGGATTGCTTTTTCAATGTCTTCTGGTTTCGTCAACGAAGAATAGCGCTTAACCACATTGCCAGCGCGATCGACCAGAAACTTCGTGAAGTTCCATTTGACGGCTTCAGTGCCAAAAATGCCTGGGGCTGCTTTCGTCAGATATTTGTACAGCGGGTGGGCATTTTGCCCATTCACGTCAATTTTTTGGAAGAGGGGAAACGTCACGCCAAAGCGCCTTTCGCAGAAGGATTGAATCTCGCTGGTGCTGCCCGGTTCTTGCTGCCCAAACTGATTGCAGGGGAAGCCCAAAACTACAAAGCCCTGACTGGCGTACTTGTCCTGAAGCGCTTGCAGCCCTTGGTATTGCGGTGTAAAGCCACACTGGCTGGCAGTATTGACAATCAGCAGCACGCTGTTGCGATAGGTGCTGAGACTAACAGGCTTACCATCTATGTCGGTGGCAGTGAAGTCGTAGATGGAAGGGAGCGTTGAGGCTGTCATAACAATCGATGCTTAGCAAAACTAAACAATAACTTTACAGTGATTTTACCACTGTCCATTGCGTGATCGGCGCGAGCGATCGCCAGCCTAAAAACCGTCCAATGGGTTCGGCTCGTTGAATGGCAATCCGCGTAAACGTGCCACCTACCTTGTCATGCCACTGAAAGAGCAGGCGTTCTCCTTCGATCGTGACCACATTGGCAACCAACCGTCCGCCTGGTTTCAGTGCTGCCCAACACGCCTCCAGTACGCCCTCTGTCGTCACGCCGCCGCCAATAAAAATGGCATCGGGACTGGGTAAATCCTTGAGCGCTTCGGGTGCTTTGCCGTCAATGATGTGCAATCCAGGCACACCGAGCGCTGCCGCATTATCAGCGATGTACTGGGTTCTCGCTTTCTCGATCGCGATCGCACGACACCGAGGATGGCTTCGCATCCATTCAATGGCGATCGATCCACAGCCTGCGCCCACATCCCACAGCAGTTCTCCCGGTGTGGGCGCAAGGGCTGACAAGGTAATCGCCCGCACTTCGCGTTTGGTCAGTTGTCCATCGTGGTGATAGGCATCGTCTGGCAGCCCTAGTGTGCGTGGCAGGGGTGTTATGCCTGGATCAGCAATGCACTCGACGGCGATCGCGTTGAGATCCGCTAAAGCAGTTTCCTGCCATGTCGAGGCAACTCCTGTGATGTGTCGTTCATGCACGCCACCGATCCGTTCTAAAACAGTCATCGCACTGTTGCCCAAACCCCGTCGAGTCAGCAGATCGGCGACGATCGCGGGTGTTTGCTTCCCTTCACTTAAGATCAGCAGCCTGACACCGGGGTAGAGATAGGCGTGTAGCAACGCAGGCGGACGGTTGCACAGGCTTAACGTTTCGACTTCGGTCAGCGACCAACCGAGTCGGGCACAGGCAAGGCTAAACGTTGAGGGCGCTGGAAGTATGGTCATTTCCGCGATCGGGATGTGGCGGAGTAGGGTGACACCAATGCCATAGCAGAGCGGATCGCCACTCGCCAGCACACAAACCGCTTGCCCTCGACGCTGCAAGATTGCTTCGATCGACTCACGCAGCGGCGATGTCCAAACCAGGCGCTCTCGATCATCCTCTGGCAGCATGGCAAGATGGCGGTCACCGCCCACCAGCACATCAGCACGATCGACCAGAGCATGGGCGATCCCACTTAATCCCGCTAACCCATCTTCACCAATGCCTACGACCGAAAGCCATTTCTGAGTCATATCTGTTTAATCATTCATCTGTAGGGACGTTACATGTAACGTCCCTACAGATGAGGCGTTACAAAAAATGGCATCTTACGTTTTGATTGCGTTCCCATGCTAAGTTACTGAAGCCTAGAGTCGGGAAAGTCCGGTGTGATTCCGGTACTGTGCCGCAACTGTAATGAAGCGTTTTGCATGCTTTCAAGTCAGAATGCCGACTGGGTGGTATCTGCGGGATACCGTTGTCTACTCCCTGCGCCACACGGGGAAGGAGTAAGCGTTTTGTCTTCAAACTATGCGATCTGTCCCAGTTTGTTTGCACCGTCGATCGCGCAAGATGGGCTACTAACTCGACTGAGAATACCAGGCGGTTTGCTGACCGTGGCGCAGTGCGAGGCGATCGCGGCTCTTGCGGATCGTGCTGGCAGCGGCACCATAGAAGTGACCAATCGCGCCAATGTCCAGATCCGTGGACTGCAAACTAGCGTGACTGCCGAGCTGCTGGAGCATTTGCAAGTATTAGGCTTAGCGTCTCCGATCGTGGAGGTCGATGCTCTTCGCAACATCATGTGCAGCCCCACAGCAGGGATCGATCGCCAACAATTGCTCGACACACGCCCGTTGGTCGCTGCCTGGAATCGCTACCTGGCAAGCCGTCCCGATTTTGCCGTGCTGTCGCCGAAATTCAGCGTATGCTTTGACGGTGGAGAGGCGGTTTCGGTTCGCGATCGCCCTAACGATATTAGTCTAGTGGCAGTGGCGACCGACGATGATGTGCTGTTCCGCCTCCATCTCAATCTGGGTGAACGTGGAGATGCGCCCTGCGATGTCGGTGTGCTAGTCAAGCCGCAAGAAAGTTTACAACTACTGGCAGCAATGGCAGAGGTGTATCGTGATTACACAATAGCAATAGGCTCGTTGAAGCAGCGTAAACCACGCCTAAGAGAACTGTTGCACGACTGGGGTGTAGAAACGTTTTTACAAAAAGTGGCGCGTCTTCTCCCCTTTTCTTTACAACGAGATCAAACAGGTTGCAGCACCTCATCCACTAACAGTAGCTATCAACATTTGGGAACACATTCGCAACGACAGGCTGAATTTTCTTATGTTGGTGTAGTGCTTCCTCTCGGTCGTTTGGAGACACAACAATGGCGAGGATTGGCAACACTCGCAACGCGCTATGGCAGTGGATTTCTCCGCTTAACGCCCTGGCAAACTGTGCTGCTTGCTGATCTTTCAACATCACAAATTGGAGCAGTACAGCAAGAAATTGAACAGCTTGGACTGTCCACATCTGCAACTCATCCTTGGAGTGCGATCGTAGCGTGTTCTGGCATTACGGGCTGCAAGTCATCTGCTACCAATACCCAAGAAGATGCCTTGGCGTTAGCGAATCATCTCGCAAACCACATGATCCTCGATCGCCCCATTAATATTCACTTTACTGGCTGTGAAAAATCCTGCGCGCAACATCATGCCAGCGATATTGCGCTACTTGGTGTGGCTCAAGATGGCGAGGCAATTTATCACGTTTACGTTGGGGATGATGGCTCAAAGTTCGGTCGATCGCTTGAGCAAAACTATCCCTTTACACAGTTGCCTAGCTTAATTGAGCAGATGCTACGGATGCATCAGATGCGACGATCGCACACAAACGAAACGTTTAGAGAATTTGTGAAACGCCATACGATCGCGGAGTTAAAGCAATTATTTAACATGGCTCAAATGGCATGTTGAGCGAGGTTGAAAAGCAGTTATGGCAATGAAGCTAGAGACAGTGGTGCCTTTTGGGCGATCGCTGAATGAATACATCAAAATGTTTGACTTGACAGATGTTGATTTAGGGAAACGCATTCTCGGTGTGGGCGATGGTCCTGCTAGCTTCAACGCCGAGGCAACGCAATTGGGCTATCGTGTTACGTCGATCGATCCGATTTATCAATTCAGCAGTGCTGAAATTTTGTCTCGTTTTGATGCTGTAGTAGATAACATTATTAATCAGGTCAAAGAATCGCCAAATGATTGGGTTTGGTCACATCACCGTTCACCAGATGATCTACGCAACAATCGAGTGGAGGCGATTCATACGTTCATCAATGATTACGAAACTGGCAAAGCAGAAGGACGTTACTTGGTGGATGCCTTGCCTCATCTAACGCTGCCCCATCGTACCTATGATCTTGCCTTGTGTTCTCATTTTTTATTCCTTTATTCGGAACAACTCACCTATCAATTTCATCTAGATTCTATGCAAGCAATGCTCAGGGTCAGCCCAGAAGTGCGAATTTTTCCGCTGTTGACTTTGATGCGCGAGCGATCGCCTTACCTCGATCCAATCATGCAAGCATTAACTGATCAAGGCTATGCTCTAGCCATTAAAAAAGTGCCTTATGAACTACAGAAAGGCGGCAATGAAATGCTACTAATTTCAACTTAAAACTTTTCAACTTAAAACTGAGCATGATTGACTACATTCGTGATGGCAATGAAATCTATCAAAACTCTTTTGCCATGATTCGGTCAGAGGCAAATTTGTCGCTTCTACCTACGGCGTTAGAACTTGTCGCAGTAAGGCTCATTCATTCCTGCGGCATGACGGACATTGTGCAGGATTTAGCCTATTCAATGGATGCGGTAGATGCGGGGCGATCAGCATTGCTCAACGGTGCCCCCATTCTCTGTGACGCTCAAATGGTGGCAAATGGAGTCACTCGTAAACGCCTGCCTGCCAATAATGCGGTGCTGTGTACGCTGAACGACCCACAGGTGCCCACGATCGCTCAAGCGATGCAAAACACGCGATCGGCTGCGGCACTGGAACTATGGAAACCCCACTTAGCAGGAGCGGTGGTGGCGATCGGCAATGCTCCAACTGCCTTGTTTCGCCTGTTGGAGCTACTGGACGAAGGTGCACCCAAACCAGCGCTTATTCTGGGCTTTCCCGTCGGCTTTGTCGGTGCTGCCGAATCTAAAGCTGCTCTCGCAGAAGACAGTCGGGGTGTCCCTTTTTTGACGATTCATGGTCGTCGGGGTGGTAGTGCAATGGCAGCCGCAGCCGTGAATGCGTTAGCAAAGGAGAATGAGTTATGACAGGCACAATAGGGAGTGGGGAGTGGGGAGTGGGCTTCGACGTGAGCGCTCAGCCGAACGGGAGTGGGGAAAGCCACCCAACACCCGGAAAACTCTACGGCTTGGGCGTTGGTCCTGGCGATCCGGAGCTATTAACGCTGAAGGCGCATCGAATTTTGACCTCGGTGCCTGTGATTGCTTATCCCACGATGGAAAGCGGTAAGGTGCTGGCACGGGCGATCGTCGCCGATTTCATTCGCCCAGAGCAGATCGAAGTACCGATGCCGCTACCCTTCAGCGTGGCACGATCGTCGCAGCCGTACTATGACACTGCCGCCGAGACGATTGCCCAGCATTTAGCCGCTGGACGCGATGTTGCTGTGCTGTGTGAAGGCGATCCGATGCTGTACGGGTCGTTTATGTACATCTTCAACCGTCTGGCGGGACGCTTTCAGACTGAAGTGGTGCCGGGAATTTCCTCCACCTTTGCCAGCGCTGCCATGCTCGGTGTGCCGCTGACCTACCGCAATGATGTGCTGAGCATTATGCCTGCCACATTGGAAGAAACGACGTTGCGCGATCGCCTTGCCGTTGCCGATGCTGCCATCATTATCAAATTGGGCAGGCACTTCGCTAAAGTCCGCACCATTCTGGATGAACTGGGTTTGCTGTCACGGGCGCTCTACATCGAACGGGCAACGATGCCCAACCAGCGCATTCGCCCGATCGCCGACCTTGATCCTGCCAAGGTGCCTTACTGGGCGCTGATTCTCATCCCCAGCCAAACATGCCCCCAGTAAATTATCGATCATAGAATCACCTCAGACATTGGGACAACTGCCATGACATCTTCCTTACCTCAAACTGGTGCCTCTCAGTTGAAGGGCTTGGCGCTGCCTCCCCTGGAAAATGGCGATCGCCTGACCCGTCCTGAATTTGAGCGTCGTTACCATGCCATGCCCGAACTGAGAAAAGCTGAATTAATTGAAGGAGTCGTCTACATGGCATCCCCACTACGCTTTAGACCCCATGCTGAACCTCATGGACGCTTGATTACATGGCTGGGAGTCTATCAAGCAGCTACACCAGATGTACAGATGGGCATTGAGCCAACAGTGCGCCTGGATATAGACAACGAACCGCAACCGGATGGCGTTTTGCTGATTAGTCCAGCCAGCGGCGGACAGGCAACTTTGAGCGATGATGGCTATCTGGAAGGCGCAACAGAACTGGTTGCGGAGGTTGCTGCGAGTAGTGCGGCGATCGATCTCGGGGACAAAAAACGTGCCTATCGTCGGAGTGGCGTTCAAGAGTACATCGTCTGGCAGGTGTTTGACCAGAAAATTGACTGGTTTCAGCTACAGGATGGCGATTACGTTTCTCTGCTACCAGATGAGCAAGGCGTGCTTCACAGCCAGGTGTTTCCTGGCTTGTGGCTGAACGTGGCGGCAATGTTGCAGGGAGATATGCGATCGGTGTTAGCCGTCCTGCAAACGGGCATTGAAACCGCAGAACATCAAGCTTTTGTCAAACATCTGGAAGAACTGCGGGACAAAACCATGCGAGTCAGCGATCGACCGGAATGAAACCACCCGCAATCTTGATTCTTAGCGAAACCAGCGTGGCGATCGCGCGACAGATTCAGGCAGCACTACCGACTGCGATCGTCTACGGCTTAGCGGGACGGACTCAATTGGTAGACGTATCCTACGCCAAATTTGGCGAAACGGTGCGAGAACTATTCAGCAATGGGACTCCCATTGTTGGGATTTGTGCGTCTGGCATTTTGATTCGATCGCTGGCACCCTTGCTGTCCGATAAACGAGCCGAGCCACCTGTAATCGCTGTAGCGGAAGACGGGAGCGCGGTGGTGCCGCTGTTAGGTGGGTTGACGGGGGCAAATGAATTGGCAATTGCGATCGCCCACGCCCTGGAGACCAAAGCCGCCATCACCGCAACCGGACAACTGCGCTTCAACGTCGTCTTAGAAGCGCCACCATCGGGCTATCAGCTTACCAATCCAGATCACGCCAAAGCCTTTACGTCTGATCTCATCGCTGGAGCCACCGTAAAACTTGTTGGCGATGCGCCCTGGCTGCGTCAAAGCAATCTTCCCTTTACGCCCGATGGCACTCATACCCTTGAAGTGACCGATCGCGCGACAACAGGTAGCGCCACTCATCTGGTCTACCAACCTGTTGCGGTGCGCGGCAAGCTGGCGATCGTCGGCACTGGTCCCGGAGCCGCTGAGTGGATGTCACCGGAGGTCAAAGCGCTCCTGCAAGCCGCAACGGATTTAGTCGGCTACAAAACCTATTTAGATTTGGTGGGCACTTTTGCTCAGGGCAAGCGGCATGAGTCGGATAATCGTGTAGAGATCGATCGCGCTCGTCAAGCGCTGGATCTGGCAGCAGACGGACGATCGGTCGTGGTCGTTTCGTCGGGCGATCCCGGCATTTACGCGATGGCAGCCGCCGTGTTTGAAGTGATCGATCGCGAGGCAAAGCCGGCGTGGCAGCAGCTTGACATCCACGTTGCACCCGGCATTTCTGCCATGCAAGCTGCTGCCGCCGCGATCGGTGCACCGTTGGGACACGACTTCTGCGCGATTTCCCTCTCCGACATTCTCAAACCGTGGTCAGTGATTGAACAACGTCTGGCAGCAGCGGCTCAGGCTGATTTTGTCATTGCGCTGTACAACCCCGTCTCCAAGCAACGGGTTTGGCAACTGGAACAGGCAAAAGCTCTGCTGCTGCAATGGCGATCGCCCACAACGCCTGTGGTTCTGGCACGCAATCTGGGGCGATCGGGACAGTCTGTGCTCGTAAAGCCCCTTGCAGACCTGGCAACCACCGATGCAGACATGCGAACAGTGCTGTTGATTGGTTCTAGCAAAACGCGCACGATCGCGCGAAACGATGGCGGTATGTGGGTTTATACGCCACGGGAATATCATGATGAGAAGGCGATCGGGGGCTGAACTTGAAATGCCACACCTTCTATCCATCCATTCTCCTGCCACCTGCCTACCCTCTGCAAGCAAAGCCTTTGCCATAGCAAACGATACCCAAACGAGAATTACGATAAAATCAGAAGTCTCATAGGGCAAAATGGTAGAGTAACGCTGCTATTCCAGGAGAACTGCTGGGTTTTGAGGATTGCTTATGTCTAAAAGTCTTGTCAGTCGTCGTCGTACTGCTCCCTGGATGCATCGCTGGTCGCGTCCACTGCTTGGTGGCATTGCTGTTCTCGGTGCGCTTAATACTGCCTATATCACCATCACCAAGCTAACCAACGGCGCTACCGCCTGCCCCACAGGTGGCTGTGAACAGGTTCTTTCTAGTGCCTACGCAACGGTCTTTGGTCTACCACTGGCATTATTTGGGTTGCTGGCATATATCAGCATGGCGACCTTTGCCCTCGCTCCCCTGGCAATTCAGGGCGACGAGCAAAAAGAACTGCGATCGAAGCTGGAAAACTGGACATGGCTCCTGCTGTTTGTCGGCTCAACCGCGATGCTCATCTTTAGCGGCTACCTGATGAGCATCATGTTCACCAAGTTCGTAGGGCCTTATGGTGCTCAAGGCATCTGCTATTACTGCATTGCGTCAGCAATCTTTGCGCTCAGCCTTTTTGTAATCACGCTTTTGGGGCGCACCTGGGACGATGTTGGACAACTTTTTTTCACAGGTACTATTGTCGGGATGATAACGCTAGTCGGTACGCTGGCGCTTTATGCCCCTATAGGCAAACCTGTGGCTGGTGCCTATAATATTGCCTCTGGTAGCGGTCAAGTCTTTTTTACCGTTACCGATACGTCGGGTGAGTCAGAAATTCAACTTGCCCGTCATTTGAAGCAAGTCGGCGCAAAAATGTACAGCGCTTATTGGTGCCCTCACTGCTATGAGCAGAAGAAGCTCTTTGGGGTTGAAGCACTCAAAGATTTCCCGTTTGTCGAATGTGCGCCTGATGGCAAAGATAATCAAACGGCAGTCTGTCAGACTGTAGCGGCTCAAGCCGAGAAACAACTAGGTCGAGGGTTTGGCTTTCCCACCTGGGAGATTAACGGCAAGTTTTACTCTGGACAGCAAACCTTGCAGGAACTAGCTAGTGCCTCTGGTTACCAGGGACCGCAAAACTTTAAAAATCGTTTTTAGTGCAAGACCGACACAGGCGTTGAACGAAACCGGGCTTCTAGACACGATCGAAAGGCTTAAAGGGCACTTTCTCGTTAAGAAGCCCGGTTTCTGTTTAAGCGTCATAGCTACAAGTCGCCGTAGACTGGATCACGGTCACTCGACAGGTTCAGACCGTCTATGCTTTCTCTTCTCGCCAGTGTGTTTCTTGCTCAAGCTGTACCGATGCCCCCCGCTGCGCCACAGGAAATCGTCATTCCACAACAGACGCGCCCCCTGCCAGGTGGACTGGATCAGGTGCCTGTGTTCAATAGCAACAACCCAGAGGTCGTGAAGACCGAGGGCATTTTGTTATCGACATTTCCGCCGCAGGGTAAGCGAGTGCCTGCTGCTCACCTCAATTTTCCGTTTTCTGGACGGTTTGACTTGTTCTCACATCACATTGCACGGGCGATCGAGACCCCCGACGATTTGCGATCGCTCTACTTAGGCGTAATTGTTTACAATCCCGGCGATGCACCCGTGACGGTTGACGTGCTGCAAGCTGCAAGCTATCTCAGCCAGCCAGATGCCGAATTTATCGCTCTACCCGCGCACCTTGAGAATGCGCGAGGCACCTTTTATTCAGGACCAGGCGATCGTGCGATGAATGACGTGCTACGAGGGAAACGACAGGCGGGATGGGTCGATCGTCTGGTGATTCCCCCCAAGCAAAGCCGGATGTTGATGAACCTACCCATTCCTGTGCGCCCTTTAAAGCCGCCGTTGAATGGGCGATCGACTCTGGCACGGCTTTACAGCAACGGTGCCGTCTACATGGCGAATCTAGCCATGTTTGCCAAGCAAAATCCAGATGGTAGCGAACGAGCACCGACGCTGGAAGAGTGGGAGACGTTGCTAGAAACAGGTGACTTTGCTGGACCGCGTGAAGCCGCTCCCAGTCCACCCGATCGTCTGGCAGGGGCAGAAATCTATGGTCGCGTGGCAGCAGTGGCACAGGGTTCCCAATGGCGCACTCAGGTGACTGATCCCGATAGTCGCTTGTTAGCCATTCCAGAACCTGGTCAGGCTTATTCCTATGGCTTGAGTACGCTGCTGGCTGGCAAAATGGGCACAGGACAAAACCAAAGTGCCACGTTGCTCACCCGCTATCCAGGTACGGCGTATCAGGCTCATGGCAATTACGGCATTGAGTATAAGCTCACCTTTCCCCTCATCAACACGACAAAGACCGCCCAAACGGTACAAGTGCTGGTGCAAACGCCACTGAAAGAAGACACACTGAGCAAAGCAGGGCTACGGTTTCGGCAACCACCGTATGCCAATGTGTTTTTTCGAGGCACCGTTCGCATTCGGTATAACGACGATCGCGGTCTACCTCGGACTCAATACTGGCATCTAGTACAACGGCGCGGTCAGTTAGGAGAAGCGTTGGCAACTCTCACCATGCCTCCGGGCGATCGGCGGCTGGTGCAAGTCGATTTCCTGTATCCACCAGATGCAACGCCGCCTCAAATGCTGACCATTCAAACGCTAAACGCACCCCAGTAACAAGCCTAGATAGCACTATCAGTCCGTAGGTAACGTCCGTCAGATTGCCAACAAAGCAGCGTAAGCGTACCTCCAAAGCGAGAGCACCGCTAAAGCAAGAAATCTTTACAATTCAAGCGATGATTCAGTCATTGGATAGAGCGCACAGGCTGATGGCTCCGCTACTTTGTTTATAGTGAACGATCCAATATTTTTGTTCCTCGTCGGATCAGGTGCAGTTGCCCTTGCTATTTGGTAGATAACCATCGATCCCACATGGCTTAGTTGAGATGCAGCTTTGCCGATGTTGCTTGTGGCGGCGGCAAAGCTGTCTGTGCAGAGCCAATCTGCTAGCAATGGGGTTTATTTCTACTGCGGCAACTCTGTGATGCCTTGAACTGCGCTGCACCACCGTTCAGCCAATCCTATTCAGCGATATTCATTCAGGAGACTTGTACTGTGATTGTTCACCCGACCCAAAATGGTTGGCAGATTATTTACCACCGCGCCCATGCCTTACTTGCCGCACAGCTTGCGGGACATTGGCGACGCAAGGATGCTCCACCCCGCCTATATGAGACGATCGCTGCGATCTCGCACCACGATGATTTAGCTAAAGAGTGGGAAGGCGATAACCTCACTGAAGCCGGAACGCCAAAAGATTTTGAGATGGATGAGGGCAACTCTTACGATCCCTTACGGAAACACATTGAGCACGCGTTGTATCGAGGGCACTGGGTTGCACTGTTGAATTCGATGCACCAGTCTCATTTGAATGCCAGCAAGCGCGGCACCGCTGCTGAAGCCGATGCGTTTTTGGATGAGCAAGCGGACAATCAAAAGCGATGGCGCAAAGAGGTAGAGACGACGAAAGAAGA
>JACMKO010000155.1 GCA_014380065.1 Leptolyngbya sp. ES-bin-22
ATCCAGAACAATCGTGCTTAAGCTGCGTTTGACGTAGTGAATGAGTTTCAGGGGCAGGACATCACTGTCAGATAAGGGTAGAGAAAGCAACGTCATCCCTGCATCCGTCAGCGTGGCGATCGCTTCAACGGTTAAGCAGTCATCCTGGAACATCAGCAGCGCCGCTTTTTTTGCCCCAGAATTCTCCATCACTACTTGGAGCAGCTTTTTCACCAGCTGCTCTAAGTGGATTTCGCTGGATAGTGCCTGAGAGGCCTTGAGAATGGCGGCAAAATCGATCGCATCTGAAGTCCGCCTACTATGAGAACGGCTTGTGGTAGCGGTTTGCTGGAAAACGCTGGTGCTGCCGCTGGCTGAGAGGCTGGTTATCTCCAGTTCTGCGCGGTGGCGCTGCGCCTGCAAGATGGGAGCCAGCAGTTGGGGATAGTGGTTTTCTAGGCGATCGGTTTTGGCTTTCGCACCCCAGCGGGCATAGCCATAGTAAGCTTCCTGCATATAACCTGCGGCAACCTTTTCCTTCCCCCAATCGAGGTAGAACTTAGCTGCCAGTTCATTGGCAAGGCTCTCTTCCTGGATATAGCCGTTTTCCTTGGCTCCCGCAATGGCGCGATCGTACTGTTCGATTGCCTCTAGTTTATGACCCAATACTCGCTGTTGCTCAGCTCGAACGAGATCGCACCGATGGGTAAAATTCATTGGCGCATGGACAGCCCAATGGGTTAAGCGATTGAGATCGTGAGTAACCGCATCTGCAAATGGACTCAGGTCACCTGCCCCACTGGGCAAGTTTGCTAACAGCGTTAATGCATGATAGAAGGGGAAGACACCATAAAACACTGTGCCGATGATGCCTGAAATCGCAGTTTCCCCTGCTTGGGCAATTTGTAACGCTTCAGGGGGTTGCCCAAAGTGATACACCAAAATGAGCTTGTGGATATAAAACGTTCCCATTGTGTAGGTATCACCCGCTGACTGATGCTGGGGAACACGGATGGTTTCATCGTAGATTGTGCCGATCAAGTCTTGGGGCTGAGTTGTTTCGTTGAGCCAGTTTAAGACCGCTTGGTGACCCACTTGATGAAAGTTGAGGGCAGTCGTTTGCTTCAGTTGGGCGATCGCCTCGCCGTACCGTTGCATTTCTGTTTGTAGATCAGCTAAGTTGATACCCGCTGCATATAAAAGATTGCAACGGTTGTACGCACAGTAGGCGGCAAATTCTAAATCTCCTGTCTCCAAACCTGCTTGATACCCCTCCCATAGCGGTTCCCACGTATTTTGCAGTGCTTCTTGCCAGATCCGAGTAAATGGATACACCAAATTCAGAATTTTTGCCTTAAACCGAGATGCTTGCAGTTGTTCCATGAGAGCGATCGCAAGATCGGCAAATCGGTTGCCATCAGCAATTTCACCCCCAAAAGCACACAGGATTAATCCATAGGTGGCATAGGCATAGGGCGTTTCGATCGCATTTCCAAACTGAAGGGACATTTCAATCTGTTTCAGCACAATTAATGGATAGAGGTCTGGCGTGCCAATATAGGCAGCGGATGCCATAGTGCTGAGAATATTCATCGCTGCTAACTTTTCCGGATCGCGCATTGGTGGCAAAGCTGCTACATCCTGAACCGTAGCTAGTTGTTGACGAATTGCTTCCAGGGCTGGTGGTAACAGGTTGGTGATGGGCTGCTCTGGCAACAGAACCCCTAGGGACTGGAGAATTGTTCGTGCCACCTGAATGGCCTCAGCCAGTTGATTCCGTGCAATCAATGCTTGAATCTTTACCTCTAATGCCTTGACGTGATCCAACGAATTTACCGTATGTTGGCACACCGATTCAACGTAATGGTCTACCTGCTCAAATGCTCCAATCAGACAGGCGGAATTAGCGGCTTCGATATGGAGTTCTAAGGCAAAAGCGGGCTGCTGAGACCATATATCCCTTACCAGGTGCAAAGCTGTCTCACAGTACTGGTTAGAGGCGGCATAGGCGGCTGAAAGTCGCGCCTTGCGAGCCGCTGTCAGATTGAGCTGAGCAATCACATCACGCTCTGCTTGACAGGCAACCTGGTCTATCCCGAAATTGAACTGACTAACAATGGCAAAGATGTTTTCGTCCAGATCCGCTGCCGAGGTTTGCTGCAACAAAAGTTGACCGATGCTGAGGTGGACTCTCTGCTTCTGATCATCTGGAATCAGAGAGTAAGCAGCTTGCTGCACTCGGTCATGGAGAAATCGATAATGGAGCACATGCGACTCTGAAACGAGTTCTGGTGTATCTCGCCCTATATAAAACTTGTAGATTTGACTTTGAGGGAGAACTAGCCCCTGTTGCAGCGCTGTCCATAAAATAGTTGCCGTTTCGAGATCCGAGCGCTCAGAGACGATCGCTAACGTGGTCAGATCAAACTGATTGCCAATACACGCGGCTAACTTAAGGATGTCCTGGGTGGCGGCAGGCAGCTTTTGCAACTGCAACGCCATAAACTCCACCACATCATCCGTTAGGGCAGCCTCCCGCACTTGGGCAATATTGCCCTGCCAATGCCCTGCCTGCCAATCGAACTCAATCAGCCCATCCTGATGCAAGGCTCTGAGAAACTGGGTGGCAAAAAACGGATTGCCTCGCGTTTTTTGAACCACCAGGTCGGTGAGCGGTTGAGCTACGACCTCGGTACAATGGAGAGTATCCGCAGCTAACCGATTCAGATCATGGGAACTGAGGGGTTGCAACGTGATGGTGTTGACCGTTGCTTTGGCTTTGGCGATCGCGGCGATCGTCAGCATCAGGGGATGGGCAGTCGAAACTTCATTGTCTCGGTAAGCCCCAATCAACAACAGATAGCCCGTGTCTAACTCCGTCATCAACAGGTGCATCAAGTTGAGTGATGCCGAA
>JACMKO010000156.1 GCA_014380065.1 Leptolyngbya sp. ES-bin-22
GGACCCAAATCTCCCCAAATTCCTGCCCAACCAAACAGAGGTGAAAACATGCTTGACTGATCTCCTAACCAACTGGCAGCGACAGTTCTCCATATCTCTTTGCTAACCGGATGCATTGTTGCACCCAACGGAGCCAATAAATTCCAGTAGGTTTCTAACATCCATCCGCCTAACCTCCCAACCGTATGACCAGGACCCAGCCCCAGAAGCCAGTTGAGGGGGGAGTGAAAGTGTTGAGGAACGAGTCGAAAGGTTGCAAACTTTAACAGAGTTGCTTCCCCATCGGAACCATAGATCTCTGGTCTAATCCAAACAGTGTAGGGTTGTAAAGCTTCGATATTATAGCAAGCCCAAAGGAAACCACTAAGAAAAACCACACCTAGAATTAGGTACATGAGGGTCTTTCCAAGGTCTTTAATATTAATGAGATAAAGAAGAACATATCCAACAATAAATGACAGCAGCACCTGCTTTGTATCTGAGATCAGAATATGGTTAAAGCAAGCCAGAAAAATTGCAATGCGAAACCAAAGGGGTTTCGTTTTAGCAGTAGCAAAGTAATAAACGGCAAAGGTCATAGCAACCGATCCGCCCAGAACGTGACCAGCTCCTTGTCCAATGAAAATTCCTTTGATATTGTCTTCTAAACCGATTAGTTTCTCCATATGAAAAACATATTTTTGGACATAGGCAAACAGCATGTTAATGAGAGCTGCTTGCAAGATCCATTCGCGAAAGCGTTGATAGCTCTCTGTTGTCATTGGGATGCTGACGATCGTCAAAATCAAAATAAAAGGTTCTGCTAGCAATAAATAATCCAGCACCGCATTGATGACACCCGCATCATTCAGCAGGGCACTGGCAAAAACAACAGTTAGAAATAGAAATAAGCTAATTAAAAGATTTCTTGAAAGCGCAATCTGTTTTGGATCTTTGCTGCGAGAGTTAAGCAATACGGAACCACAGGCAAGTGGGATGGTCACAAAGTGCAGAAAGTTAATTGGAGAGGGAATTTTTAATCCTGTTAAAACTCTTGGAAATAGAGCAGTGCCAATCCCGAACAGGATTAGATTTGTATTCGTAACATACCCTTTCGGCTTAGCAACAGACTCCGATAGTACATTCATTCACTTAACTCATCGTAATTTTTAAGATCTGATATCAGTTTACTCTGGCTTCTCTAGTAGCCGATAAAAAATTGGATCTGCTTTTTACCTCCCATTTAACACTCCCGTGGTTGAAAGCGGTTAGAATTCTTGGTTCAACGAATCGCTTACGTAGAATTCCTTACGAAGCCTTGTATAGAGGTGGAGGAAACATCCCAATTATGTCGTTCTGAACGCAGCGATAGCGAAGTGAAAATCCCGATCTATTCGTGAGTGTGAGTTCCTTCGCCTGCCCTGTGGTTCCCTCAGGATAACAAAAGATATGCAAAAGTGGCATACACTTAGGATTATGGATTAAATAAAACCGGGAATCATATTACTTGCGGCTTGGCAGTGTAGTTCCATTTTGGGAGGTACTCATCGAATACAATCTCCATTGTCTGCTTAAACTCCTCTGTCACTTTCCGTCCGGTTTGATAAACTTTGTCCCAGATGGATACAAATACGGTTAACCCGGTTTGTGTTTTTGCCTTCTCCATCAGGTCTTTAACGATTTCAACACTCTCGAAGATGACACCTTGACATACTCGTGTGAGATGAGGAAATAAACGGTGTTCGATGGGATTATATTTCGAGGTATAGGGAGGATAGTGAGCAATCCGAATCTCAATATTGAGTTCGTTGACCAACCGTTGTAGATCCTGCTTAAACAAGTACTGCCTTGAACTATTGCTTCCTCCACCATCGCAAAGCAGGAGAATAGACGTAGCGGTGGGATCGTGATGTTGTCCATGCTCAAGCCACCAATCGCGAATTGCCTCACAAGCGAATTCTCCTGTGTCATGACTGGTTCCCAAATGCAGATAGCCACTGTTGAGCTTTAGATCATATAAACCATGCGGAATCACAACGCCCGTTGCTAAGGACTTCCAGTCATGGTCAAAAACTTCAATCGCTTCGTCTTGGGTATACACTCGTCCGTCACGATACAGTTGCCCAATCAGTTCTCTTTTTTTGTGTCCATGCTTAATACCGGGTTGCCCACGGCTTGATAGGTGTATTTCAGTTGGTCAATGTTCTCAAATTGCTCGTTACGTTGCGGGTGCGCTCCGGTTGCCAACCGCTTTTGCGCTTTCCGTTTGCGATAGTTGTGTTTTTCCAGCAGTTGGTCTACCACCGTCACACTGACCCTAATCCCTTCTGTATTCAACAAGCTAGCAATCTCTTGCCGAGTTAGATTCGTCCACTTGACGGTTTCATCCATCGGTGAACCCGCCGTATGCTTGGCAATCACCCTCAAAAATGCTTCATCTAGCCCAGCTATCGTTGCCAATGCAGCTTTGCGTCCTCCTCCAGCCCGCCGAACTCGACTCTGGCTCAACCACTCCCGGTGCTCCAACTCCCGTTTCCCCAATTGCATCGCTTCATCGTCACACTCCAACAGTTGACCGATATAGCTCAGTCCACCCCGACCTAATTTCAGCGCTTCTACCGCCGCATAGCGGCGACGATCCTTCTCCGATAAGGACTGGTAAAACCGTTGCATCTGTTGCTCGACTTCAATTGGATACGGTTGCATCACAGCAAAGAGATTCATTCTTCTTCAGTCTAACCGCTTTCCTTCTTTCCTCCGGTCTTATTTAATCCACGATCCTAAGGTGTGCTCTAGGCGATGCACAGACTGGTCTGATGAATGGTTTCAGGCTGCTATGTGCGTCAGGCAATATGTATAGCAACTCAGTCGTCGTTCACGGACAGATGATGCTTCTAGCGTTGAAGCCGAAGTAGTGAGAGTAATTTGCTGCAATGTCATCAGGTCTTAGCTGTGAATAACTCACGCCTAACAGTCCAGCATTGAAGCGCTCGTCATAGAATGAAGGGGTGAATACGTTTAAATTTAAATTGCAGGAGTGAAGTCTGTGACCACGACGACTGCTTCGACACAAACGCTTGTACTATCGCCTAGCTACAATTTGCCGATCGCGCTAGTGGTGTTTGCAGTTCCCCTATTGCTGGTAAAGATCTGGGTTGGCGTTGTGCTGGCTCTGTTTGGTTTGTTTCTGCTGTTTCAGGCAGCGACCTTGCGCCTTTGCTTTACTGAAACAGCGCTTGATATTGAGCGAGGGGGGACGCTGATTCGGCGCTTCCCTTATCAAGATTGGCAGCACTGGCGCATTTTTTGGTCACCTGTGCCGATTCTTTTTTACTTTAAAGAAGTCAACAGCATTCATTTTTTACCCATTCTCTTTGATCCGAAGGCGCTACAAATCTGCCTGGAAACTCGCTGCCCTCGTATCTCCTAAGCGCTAGTTGTCTAGTTGGTAGATGTTAGGCTTCAAGGTCTAGCAACTCATAACCAACAATTTCAATTTGCATTGAACATGAACTCAGACGAATTACCGATCGCAGCGGGTGCAGATGGATACCAGCCCGGAGCTACCGCTGCTAGCCATGATGAAGAGACTCACGATCGCCCCACTGCGGAGCCATTAGGTATCCAAGAAGCTTCTGCGCAGGCGTTGATGGAGGAAGAGAGACTGCCACTGGTGGAGCGAGTTGAGGCAGAACAGGCGTTGCCGTCGATCGTGTCTTCAGGCACTAATACAGCAACCGAGCAACGGATCGCCGATCTCCAGCGTCGAGAGCAAGCGTTAAGACGAGAGATCGCCACCTTGCAAGCCTCTCAGATCCGTCTACAGGAAGAAACGGCGACGGCTCAGGCAGCGATGGGGCGGCTCGTACAGGAAGGATTGAAGGAGCTAGAACAGCGAAAACAAGCACTTCAAATCAGCGTCGAGCAGCTAGAACGTCGTCAAGAACGCATTCGCAATGAGATGCGAACCACATTTGCAGGGGTCTCCCAAGATCTGGCCATTCGGGTGCAGAGTTTTAAGGATTATCTGGTCGGTAGTTTGCAAGATCTGGCATTGGCAGCCGAACAACTGGATTTGCCGCAGCCTGGAACAGCAGCCAGGACGACCGAAAGAGCAACTGTTATGGCTGAATCGTTTTCTAAAGACGCGGTAGCGCCTCAGTTTGCCGAGCAGAACTTTCAAGAACAGACGAAAAAAATTCGTAATTTGCTGGATCAATATCGGAATCGACCCGATTACTACGGTTCGGCATGGCAGCTTCGCCGGACGTTTGAACCGGTTCATGCTGAGCGTGTCTCGAACTGGTTTTTTACCCAGGGTGGACGAGGTGCAGTACGCACGATGGGCAGCCGTTTGCAGAATATTCTCATTGCTTCGGCAACGATTTCAATTTCGCACACGCTGTATGGCGATCGCCTACGTACCCTTGTGCTTGCTCAATCACCAGAGCGCTTGGGCGAATGGCGGCGCGGCTTGCAAGATTGCCTCGGTATTACGCGCAGCGAGTTTGGTCCAGAACGCGGAGTGGGTTTGTTTGAAGACCCCTTTCCGCTCACGCAAAAAGCCGATCGCCTGGTTAAAGATGGGCTTTTGCCGTTGATTATCATCGACGAAACGGAAGATGAGATTAGCTTGTCGCTGTTGCAGTTTCCGCTCTGGCTAGCCTTCGCGCCTAATCCTCAAGTGCCGACCTATTCGTATTAAAGTTGTAAGGTGCTGGTTGTTGGTTGTGAGAGCGATCGCTCCTCATCATTGACAACTGGCAATGCCATGCTGCGTCAAGGAAATCAAACGATGGCACTCTGGCTTGCCTTAAATGGACTACTGCTAGTAGGAGCCTATCTACTAGGCTCGATTCCGCCTGGGTATTGGGCTGGGCGACTGCTGAAAGGTATTGATATCCGAGAGCATGGTTCTGGCTCGACTGGCGCTACAAACGTGCTGCGGACGGTCGGTAAAGTGCCAGCGTTGGTTGTGCTACTGGTCGATATCTTAAAAGGAGTAGGGGCGATCGCGGCTGTCCACTCGTTTGACAGCTTCGCCAGCACTCAAGTTCTGATCCCGCCGATCGATGCAACTGTCTGGCTACCCTGGATCGTAACGCTAGCGGGCACGGCAGCGTTATTGGGTCACAGCAAGTCGGTTTTTCTGGGCTTCACCGGAGGCAAGTCGGTAGCAGCGGGTCTGGGCGTGTTGCTGGCAATTAGTTGGGTGGTTGGCTTAGGCACGCTGGCAGTATTCGCCGTGATGTTAGCACTTTCTAGAATTGTGTCGTTGAGTTCCATTACGGGCGCGATCGCGGTCTCTGGTTTCATGCTTCTGACTCACCAACCCTTGCCTTACATCCTGTTTGGTTTATTAGGCGGTTTCTACGTGATTCTCCGGCACCGTGCCAACATTCAACGCCTGCTCAGCGGTAACGAACCCCAGCTAGGACAAACAATAGCGGAAGCAAATAGTCAGCCTCCATCCTAAACGCGATAAGGCAAAGTTTTTTGCTTCCAATCAATCGCCTTTTGCCCGTAGAGACCACTCTTTTCCAAATGCCTGGTCTAACAAAAAGCGCCTTTGGAACAAATTGATTAGATCTGCCAGAACTTTGCTCTCAGGTATGACCTCAACAGCAGCCTTGATCATCACTTTGCCCACCGAAAGAACGACCGTATGTGTGCAGCGCTGAATTTAAGGGTAATGGTCTAAACGCGTCGTTGACTATCGATGGGGAGCTTACGTACAAAGTCCCCAGGGGTTGGCGATCGCATTGAGTCTAAAATCGCTCCACGCTGTCAAACTGTTTTGCGGTTGCTGCTCTTGCCCCTTCACCACACGTTCTGGGCGTGGGAAAAATTTTGCCCGGATTGGCAATGCCTTGTGGGTTAAATGTCTCTCGTACCCATTGCATTGTTTCCAGGTCAGTTTCAGTAAACATTTCTGGCATGTAGCAGCGCTTGTCAGCTCCTATGCCATGTTCGCCTGAAATGCTGCCGCCTACCTGAACGCAGAGCTTTAGAATCGCTCCACCGAGTGCTTCCACCTGCTCTAACGCACCAGGAACGACATTGTCGTACAAAATCAGCGGATGCAAATTGCCATCTCCGGCGTGAAACACATTTGCCACGTTGTAGCCGTGTTTTTCGCCCAGCGCAGCAATTTCCTTCAGCACAAACTCCAGCGTCGTGCGGGGAATAACGCCATCCTGCACGTAGTAGTCAGGACTAATTTTGCCCATTGCGGCAAAGGCAGCTTTGCGTCCTTTCCATAGGGTGAGTCGTTCTTCGGCATCTATGGCAATCCGCACGTTTCGGGCACCATTCTGCACACAGATTGCCTCTAAGCGCTGGCTATTTGCCTCGACTTCAATGTCTAGCCCATCGACTTCTATCAGCAAAATCGCCGCTGCGTCGCGGGGATAACAGTTGGTACACACGACATCTTCTACGGCGTTGATGCTGAAGTTGTCCATCATTTCCATGCCGCCAGGAATAATGCCAGCGCTGATGATGTCTGATACGGTTGCGCCTGCGGCTTCGACGCTAGTGAAATCTGCCAGCAACACGCGCACCGATTCAGGCGCTTTAAGAATTTTCAGGGTGATTTCGGTGGCAATACCGAGCGTTCCTTCAGAGCCAACGAACAACCCAGTCAAGTCGTAACCGGGCATCTCAGGCACAGTGCCGCCTACATCGACGATCGCCCCATCCGGCAACACCAACTTCAACCCCAACACATGATTGGTGGTCACGCCATACTTCAGGCAGTGAACGCCTCCAGAATTCTCCGCAACGTTGCCGCCTACAGAACAGATGATCTGGCTGGATGGGTCAGGCGCGTAGTAAAACCCTGCCCCGCTGACAGCTTGCGTTACCCAGTTATTGATGACTCCTGGCTGAACAACTACGCGTTGATTTTCCAGATCAATATCCAGAATACGCTTCATCAGTGCGGTGACAATTAAAACACAATCATCGGTTGGCAGCGCGCCGCCGGATAAGCCCGTACCAGACCCACGAGCGACAAAGGGAATGCCATGATCAGCGCAAACCTTCACTACGGCGGCGACATCTTCTGTCGTGCGAGGCAAGACAACAACCGACGGGCGATTGCGGTAGCTCGTCAGCCCATCGCATTCGTAGACCAGCAGTTCTTCGCGCTTACGCACCACACCATTTTTACCCAGGATGGCTTCAAATGCCTGGATGAATGGTTTCCAGTCGCGTTTTGTGTCCTGTTGCGGTTCCTGAGTGAGCATAGTTTGGGTATTGCGATGGAGCTAATAGTCAGACTGAGTGGTGATCGCTTCAGATAAAAGGCTGAGTTCCCACTTTAAACGTGCGGTAGCTTGAGTGACGTTCTCTCTATTATTGATGATTCAGTAGAAACTCTTGGACTCGCTGCCAAACTTCTTCCAGCAACATGGGACTGTCGGCATCAAACCACTCGATCGCAGGATCAGCCCGAAACCATGTCCGCTGCCGTTTGGCAAACTGGCGCGTATGCAGAATCGTCAATGTTTTTGCCTGCTGCAATGAAAGGTCGCCAGCCAGATATTGCTTGAACTCGGCATACCCCAACGTGTTGAGTAGCGGCAAGTCTGCTCCATATTTCTGACATAGCGACTCAACCTCTTGCACTAAACCCGCTGCCACCATTTGTTCGGTGCGTTGCTCAATCCGCCGATCGCTCTGCTCAACGCTCTGACAATCCAACCCAAGTTGCAAAATGGGGTAAGTCGGCGGTTGTTCGCCCTGCTGCGCGGACATTGGGCGACCGGTGACATAGAAAACCTCTAGCGATCGCAGCGTCCGCACCTGATCGTTGGGATGAATCTTCGCTGCCGAAGCCGAATCAACCTGTTGCAAAAAGGCATAGAGCTGTAACTGCCCTAACGCTTGAAGCTGCGATCGTAGTTCCGGCTGTGGGGGAACGCGCGGAATCTTTAGCCCACGGACGATCGCTTTAATGTAAAGTCCGGTGCCGCCGACGAGGAGGGGTAGGGGAGTGGGGAGTGGGGAGTGGATGAGTGGATGATGGCGTGAGTGGATGATGGCGTGAGTGGATGATGGCGTGAGAGCGTTCTGAGTTGTTCCCTCCGCTTCCCTCGCTTCTGCCTGCTGCCTCCCGCCTGCTGCCTCCTGGCTTCTGCCCCTTTCTAGCGTCATGAACTCCTGTTTCGCTTGTGGAGTCAACGACGTTACCTCCTGCCTCCTAACGCCTCCCCCGACTCCCCACTCCAGACTCCCCACTCCCCCAAGCAGCCTCTCTGCCCGCTGCTGATACGCCGCCACCGTCAATGTCTCAGTCGGCTCGCAGATATCAATCAAATAGTGTGGCACCTGCTGCTGCTCGGCGATCGAGGGTTTGGCAGTACCGATGTTAAATTCTCGATACACTTGGCGCGAATCAGCACTGAGAATGGCAGAATGCAGGCGTTGCGCAAGGGCGATCGCCAAACCTGACTTACCCGTTGCGGTAGCACCGCAAATCACGAGCAAATATGGTACATACGTATTGTTTTCGGCTAAATTAGAATGAGCAGTTAACGGCACAGTTAAAAGAGAGTGATCCATACCCATCATAAATGGCGCTTGAAATTGCCCTAAAATCGCTCGAAACCCTTTTGTGTTATAATTTTGATAGATTTTGTTATTATGAAGCTTGACGACAGCCCCAGGCGAACTATTGGAGCGCTCCATCCATGACGAACAATTATGATACCGACCAGATTCGAGTCTTAGAAGGTCTTGAAGCTGTGCGGATGCGTCCGGGGATGTACATCGGCACTACTGGACCGCGAGGGCTGCATCATCTGGTCTATGAAGTCGTTGATAACTCCGTGGATGAAGCACTGGCAGGCTATTGTACCGCTATCCAGGTAGCGCTTAATGCGGACGGGTCAGTCACCGTTGAGGATAATGGTCGGGGCATTCCCACAGGCATTATCCCTCGCACAGGCAAATCTGGCGTTGAAACAGTGCTGACGATCCTCCACGCTGGTGGCAAGTTTGGAGATGGGGGCTACAAGGTGTCGGGCGGGCTACATGGCGTGGGTATTTCTGTCGTCAATGCCCTTTCTGAGTGGGTTGAGGTCAGCGTTTGGCGAGAAGATAAAGTCCACGTCCAACGGTTTGCACGGGGCGCAGCCGTGACCGAATTGGTCGAGCATCCCAGTACAGAATCGCGTCGAGGCACGACCGTCAGCTTCAAGCCGGATGCGGAGATTTTTACGACGACGGTTGAGTTCGACTATGCCACGCTGTCAGGGCGGCTGCGCGAACTGGCATACCTCAACGGTGGCGTGCGCATCACCTTTACCGATTACCGCCTTGATGTGCTGAAAAGCGACGAGCCACACGTTGAAACCTACTTCTATGAAGGTGGCATCCGTGAATACATCGCCTACATGAACCGTGATAAGCAAGCTCTGCATGAGGAAGTGGTTTTTGTGCAGGGTGAGCGCAACAATGTGCAGGTGGAAGTGGCGCTTCAGTGGTGTGTGGATGCCTATAGCGATAACCTGTTGGGTTTTGCTAACAACATCCGCACGATCGACGGTGGCACACACCTGGAAGGCTTAAAGGCAGTGCTGACCCGGACGATGAATTCGATCGCCCGTAAGCGCAACAAGCTGAAAGAAGGCGATTCTAACCTGGCAGGGGAAAACGTCCGCGAAGGCTTAACGGGCGTGATTTCGGTAAAGGTGCCGAACCCTGAGTTTGAGGGGCAAACCAAGACGAAGCTTGGCAATACGGAAGTTCGGGGCATTGTCGATTCTCTGGTCGGTGAAGTGCTGACAGAGTACCTGGAGTTTCGCCCTGGAGTGGCAGATGCCATTTTGGAAAAAGCGATCCAGGCGTTCAACGCAGCCGAAGCCGCACGACGCGCACGCGAACTGGTGCGGCGAAAGTCGGTGCTGGAGTCTTCAACGCTGCCCGGTAAGTTAGCAGACTGTAGCTCTAGAGACCCGTCTGAATCGGAAATCTTTATTGTGGAAGGGGATTCTGCGGGTGGCAGTGCCAAACAGGGGCGCGATCGTCGCTTTCAGGCAATTCTGCCGCTGCGGGGCAAAATTCTCAACATTGAGAAGACTGACGACTCTAAGATTTACAAAAACACCGAAATTCAAGCGCTCATCACGGCTCTGGGTTTGGGCATTAAGGGCGAAGACTTTGATGCGTCCAATCTCCGCTATCATCGCATTGTCATCATGACCGATGCTGACGTAGACGGTGCCCACATCCGTACGCTCTTGCTGACCTTCTTCTACCGCTATCAGCGCGCAATGGTCGATCAGGGCTACATCTACATTGCCTGCCCGCCGCTCTTTAAGATTGAGCGAGGGCGTAGTCATCACTATTGCTACAGTGAGCGCGAACGAGACCAAATCATTGCTGGCTTTCCCGAAAACGCGAAGGTAGAGATTCAGCGCTTTAAAGGGTTAGGCGAAATGATGCCGCAGCAGCTTTGGGATACCACCATGAACCCAGAGAGCCGCACGTTTAAGCGGATTGAGATTGAAGATGCTGCGGAAGCCGATCGCATTTTTACCGTGCTGATGGGCGATCGTGTCGCGCCTCGTCGTGAATTTATTGAAGCTAACGCTCCTAAGCTGAATCTTACCGATCTGGATATCTAACGCCCTACTTCCAGTTTGCGAACTAAGTGAAATTTCTTGCAGGCTAGCTGAAATCCTCTTTGGAGTGGGTGAACCTTTGTAGCGCACTAATTGAAAATGACCGAAGCGGCTTATCTTTAATTGGTATAGGCTGCTTCTGCGGTTTTAGTTTGGCTCAATGCGTCCTGTCAGGAAACTCTCAAACTCTGGTGCAAGAAAAAATATAGGTTACTTCTCCAGCTTGAAGATGCAGGATGAATTTTGGTATGAGTCTCATCTTGAGATGGATTACATATACCTACTAGAAATTGATTGGGATGTCATTGCATAAAGTCTGGACCAAATTGGGGTAATGGCTCCCAAATTAGGAGAATGGTTGATAATTTTAACAAAGCAAAAAGAGTGCTAAGAAGCAATGTATCTTCGGAGAATATAGTGGTAGTAAATGGATTTCTGTATGGACGAGACAATCAACCTGGTAAAGGAAAGTATTTGAAGTTTTGTGGACAGCGGTTTTGGGAGCTTATTTCTGATGATGAACTATTTATTCAGATATTACAGAGCTTCTAAGCTACAAAGCGGAAGAGAATAATGAGAAATTCCAACATGAATTTAATACTATAGTTAATAAGCTTACTTTGAAATTCATGCAAAACTTCTGCGACCCTGAAGTTCAGATTAACTAGCAAAAGATCGTTCAACTTAATTCATCAATAGAAGTTAAAGATACTGACAAATAAAGCGAGCTCCAATTAACTAAAATGCCCGTTTAGGATCTAAAGATTGACATCAAGGCATAATTGGACAAATGGAAACTTAGCTTCGGAAGTGCTTTTGGAAATCTAGATTGTGATTTTAGGTGGTATGTCAACGCTAAAAATGTGATTGCCTTGCACCTTGAGAATCTAGGAGAACAAGATTGTCTCTTGAGGATTATGCCAGTTGGTGCAAGGTTACTCAAAACTTATAAAATTTTGGCAACGTGATCAACCAAGAAACACCAATGCCAAAATTCAAAATTTTTGAAGAACAATATCCAGCTATCCATCGCTTTGTTGAAGAAATAGGCTGGATCGAAATTGGGCAGCATGAGATGATTTCTGCCTTTGTCCGGGCATACGATTTAGGCGGCACCGTTTATGAGGGTGAAGATAGCTATCCCAGCATGGAAGCCGCACTCCAGGATCTGGAAGCAGGGATTAAAGCCTATCTGGATGAGAACGGTATCTAAAGCCGAAAGTAGCTCCTAACAGTTGGGTTGTAAATTCAGACAAGATGCTGACGATAGCGAGACGATCACCCAGCAGCCTCAGAACTTGAGAAAGGCGATCGCTACTACAAACCCCTGACAACCTGCGATCGTCTGCTCCCAGGCTGAAGCGTGACGAGCGATCACACCAGGGAGATGGCTGGAAAACGCTCTGCTGAAACTAGCAAACGGCAGTGCTTGATGAGACCCTTCCATGCACACAGTCACCTTTACTATTCCTGACGAAGCTTTTCAAGCGCTCCAAACCACCCCCGACAAGCTGAACCAGGAAATGCTCATGGTTGTGGCTGTGAAGCTCTATGAACTGGGACGATTATCCTCCGGCGCTGCGGCGAACCTGGCAGGCATCCCCCGCACTGTTTTTCTGAGCAAGCTGGGCGACTACGGCGTGGACACTTTTCATCTCACCGAAGCTGAACTGGTCGAGGATCTGGCGAATGCCTGAGGTAATCACCGACACCTCACCGCTTCAATACCTCTATCAACTTGCTCAACTGGATCTGTTACCCGCTCTGTATAGGCAGATCAGAGTGCCCCAAGCGGTAGCGGATGAATTGGCTCAGGGTCTTGTTCAAGGCATCTCATTGCCCGACCCAACCGCCCTTTCTCCTGGATGACACTGTGCCCCGCCCTCTCGTCCAGCCTGATTCCAGAGTTGCTAAAGCTCGGCGCAGGCGAACGCGAAGCCCTCAGTTTGGCGATCGCCATTTCTGATTCCCTGGTGATCCTGGATGATGCACTGGCAAGAGGCTCCGTCCAGCAACTGAACCTTTCGACTACAGGGACACTGGGAGTCTTGTTGAAAGGCAAACAGTCACGATATATGGAGGCGATGGCAAAGCCAGTGCGCAGCACGTATCGCTCCGCCACTCGACAAACTGAATGCCCTAAATTTTCGTCTGTCTCCAGCGACCCGTGCTGCGGTATTAAAACCGGCAAACGAATGATTGTGAGACAGGACAGATGAATCGGGCACTAAACGCTACCCAAACTCATAACCCTGATTGACCCAGTAATGCCAGTCAGCAATGGCTTGCTGCGTCTCAGAGTTAGCCTCGGTCGCCTCTAGCTGCATCAACGGCACCGCCAGCGTATCGCCCTCCCAGTCAATTTCCACAAACATTTCCCGTTCGCACTCATCCTCCGGTGCCATGCCCACTACTTCAACGGTCGCGCCTTCTTTTACAGGCGAACTGCGCCGTTGACTCATGCAAGTCGCTGTAAACGGAAACTGCATGGTGTCCTGCAAGTAGTAGTACCAGCCCATCGCCTGCTCTTCCGGTCCATAGGCATCCACCACAATTTCCATCGTGATGCGTTCTTCCCGCTCCTCGTCCCGTTCGTCCTTCGCCATACCAGAACCCTCTGTTGGTTGCTGAATCGTGCGCTCAGATCATACGTCAACGTCCCTTTGCTAAGTCCGCATAGATAAACGTTTCAAACCCCAACACAAATGAACTACCTTACCGCAAGCGGACGAGGTATCAGAATCAAAAAAGCGCTAGTGGCTCATCTCTGTGTAACTTGAGATAGTCGTTGCCCTGGTTCTTGACGGGATCGTGCAATCATCCCCTCGTCTCCGTGTTTCCCAACCGTACTCGCAACATAACCATCGTGCCAAAACTCTCCACCCCACAGCTTTTGTTTCACTTGAGGGCACCGCTTGAACACCGCCCGCGCCGTCAAGCGCTTCAGCCTCGTTACCAGGGTCACACCGTACGTTGGCACTGACTGCACCAGAAAAGGCACATGGTCTTTGTCCACGCCAAGCTCAATGAACTTGATCTCATAGCGCTGCTCGATCTTCAAGCACACTGCTCGCAAGACTGCATCGATCGCCGCATCCAACACAGCCCGTCGATACTTCGCTGGAAATGCCAAATGGTAAAGCAAAACGGTGACATGATGACTTTTGTGGCTGTACTCGCCCATGCCTTTATGATGCCGCAGAGCAGTGGGGAATTGACCCTCAGAGATTAAAAGAGATCAGGAATCAGATTTGCGTTCTGCTTTGCCTTCAAGGCTAAACAGCCAGATCATGAGCGCTACCACTCCAATCTGTAGTGCCAGATTGGGCAAAAGATTACCAACCTCTTGACCAGCCAGCAGTTGCGTGAGAAAGATGAAGGCACCGATCGCCCCAGAAGCCCCAAAACCGACATACACAAACTTCCGCAAACCTCTGTATGGAGCCGCCGCCTCTGCTTTCAAAAAGGCGTATTTCTCAGGGTCGGTTTGCTTGAGCGTGAGACGCTTTTCAGCCCCGCTCGATCGCTTGTTTGCCATTACTCTCTCATTTTTGCCTACCTTACACTTTCTACCCTACACCGCATACCGACTGAAAACACCAAGCCTGTTATACTGATTAATCAGTTATGCCGATGTGGCTCAGTGGTAGAGCACTCGATTCGTAATCGAGCGGTCGGGGGTTCAAATCCCCCCATCGGCTTTAAGTAAAAACCCCCGTAGCCCTTATGCTACGGGGGTTTTACTGTTTAGTATTTTTGTCTATAGTGCTTGTGTTTCAAAAACAGCAGTAATTAGGGCTATTAAGGGATGTTTGGGTATCAAAACTAATGTGCTGAGCGGTGGACTTTTACTAAATGACGATGATCGTCAATCTGATCGTGCGATCGCAGTCTCATCGATTGAGTTGAAGCGCGAACCAAAGCGCGATCGAAGCCTTTTTACAAAAATCTTTTAGAACTACCAAGCCTTTAGAAAACTTTCAGAGCCGCTTGCCAGCTAGGCAAGCATCGTCACCGTTCCTGTATCCAAGTCATAGCGACCGCCCACAATTTTCAATCTGCCAGATTGCACCCGTTCTATGAGGAGGGGCGATCGCTGCAACTGTTCAATCTGATAGCGCACATTCGCCACTACCGCATTGTCCACCGCATCACCGGGTTGATCTTTCACCCGCTTGACAGCAGGCAAAATTGGCGTGACAAAGGTGCTGATGGCACCCGGAAGGGGTTCGTTTTTGACAGCAGCCGTAACCGCGCCACAGCGCTCGTGACCCAGCACCATGAGCAGCGGTGTGCCCACCAGCGCTACAGCATATTCAATACTGCCGATCGCCTCTGGTGTGGCAATATTCCCCGCAATGCGCACATCAAAAATGTCGCCAATGCCTTGGTCAAAGACGATTTCTGCTGGAACGCGCGAGTCAGCACAACTCAAAATTGTGACAAAGGGATGCTGAGCTTGAGCCACTTCCTCTAACCGTTTCGCCGACTGATCGGGGTATTGGGGCTGATGCTGCACAAACCGCTGATTGCCTGCCATGAGTTTTTTCAGAGCTGCATCAGGACTGAGGGTCGGCGCGATCGTGGGCAGATCAGCAGCGCGAACTGGCTTCATGAGCCAAAGCAGATTGCTAGCGAAACCTAAGGAGGCGATCGACCCCAGCTTGAGCAGATTGCGACGACCGATGAAACCATCTGTGTGGTTCATAGCGACGCCACACATTTAATCGAGCGAATTTCCATCACATCTGAGATGTAGCAGGTGCCACCAAACTTATTAAGCAGTGGTCGCACATTTTCGGCAACCGTCTTAATATGCTCAGGCAGACAAAACGCAATAATGTAAACATTATCAAGCATGGTCATATCTAAATCTTCAGTGCCATCTCGCAAGCCTTTACCTGCAACATTGCGAATCACAGCATGACCATGCACACCGGACTTATCTAAACTATCCAAAATCTTGCCAAGCTCAAAGGAATTGGCAATGATTTCAATTTTTTTGACAAGATGCATGTGCTTACCTCCACAACAAGTTAGTGCCGTATAAATACAGCGGAATGCCCACAATGATGTTGAACGGAAATGTCACTGCGAGAGCGGTCGAAACGTACAGACTAGGGTTTGCCTCAGGTACCGTCATCCGCATCGCCGCCGGAACCGCAATATAGGAAGCACTAGCACACAGGACAGAAAACAGCAGGGCATTGCCTTGAGGCATGTTAATGAGTCGAGCGATGAGCAACCCAATGCCTGCGTTGAGTATAGGAATCAGTATGGCAAACAAGATGAGGAAAACGCCGGTTTTTTGCAAGTCTTTAATTCTTCTCGCGGCAACCAGTCCCATATCCAGCAAGAAGAAGGTCAGCACCCCATAAAACAGCCCTTGCGTAAAGGGTTCCAGGACTTGCCAACCATGCTCTCCGGTCAATACGCCAATCAGCAGGCTGCCCACGAGCAGAAAGACAGAACTGTTAAGAAACGCCTCTTGCAACACTTCAGACCAGGAGAATTCGCGCTTCTCGTCTACAGCAAAGAGGTTGACCAGAATAAGACCGACGATGATCGCTGGAGACTCCATCAACGCGAGCGCTGCAACCATGTAGCCATCAAACGCAATGCCCAGTTCAGTTAAGAATGCACTCGCTGTAATGAAGGTGACGGCACTGATCGAGCCGTAAGTGGCTGCGATCGCCGCTGCATCGTAAGTGTCAAGCCTCAGCTTCAGAATAAAAAAGGTGTAAAGCGGCACTAGACAAGCCATTAACATGGCTGCGAGGAGTGTCAGAATGACTTCTTGAGTCACGCCACTCTTGATCAACTCCACGCCTCCCTTGAAGCCGATCGCAAAGAGGAGATATAGCGAGAAGAGCTTTGGCACTGGCGCAGGAATTTCCAGGTCGGATTTGACCAGAACAGCCGTCATCCCCAGAAAGAAAAAGAGAATGGGTGGATTCAGGATATTGGAGACGATTAAGCTAACATCCATAGCCATTCCTCCTGACGCTGCTGTAAGCGAGAGTTCAAAAAACGTTGCATTGTAAAAAAAAGACATGGGGTTGAATCATGATTATCGTGTCCTGTTACTTCATGTCAATGCGATGGCGAGGAGTTTCGGGCAGCACCAGGCTCATACACCTGCTGTTGCTGCCTTCGTCAGATTAATAAGCCACAGTCTGATTAGTGTAGATATGGGGTGTGGTGAATGCAACTGAAAACCGCTGTAAGTCTGCTTGTAGAAAGAAGCAGAGGCACGATCGCTTACACAGCTTACGATGTACAGTTTCAATGACTTTGTACTTGGCTCTGCCTTAGATCTAGTGCGCCAATGTCAAAGCGGCTTCATTGTGCTGCTGAGCTTTAACTGGTTCATAAATATTTACCAAAGTTAATCAAAACTAATGGTTACCAAAGCCAACGTTTGCTGTGAAAATTCATCATGCCGCCGCTCATGACTCTCATGATGAGTAACGGATATTTGAGGCGACGTTAAATTTACTTGGAGTCGAGATGAAGCTTTCTCCTGGAACATCAAAACCATTACAGCAACGCTTGGAGTTGCTGGAGGTCTGCTAAAGCAGCCGCTAGAGCCGTTTGCCGCGCCTCGGGGGAGAGTTCAGGATGCTGCGCAAGATACGCAATCTGGGTCTGCAACCCTTGCAACCCTACTTTGAGATTGGGTGCTTCGTCTTTATCCACGATCCTGAGCACAGGAGGCATATGCGTATCGTGATCAATGGCGGTTTCTAACACCTGCTCAATGTTGAGACCTAATTGCTGAAGCGTGCGCTGGAGAGTTTCAATCACGCCATGCATTTCGATCGGATCAAACACCCGTAAGATGCTGGTTTGCGTGACGATCCCTAAGTTTCGTCCCCAGTTCCAGGATACAACTAGCCGCCGCACCCGGCGTTCTTCCATGATTTGATGAGCCGTCCAAAGAGAGTCTTCGGGACTCAAAACAAAAAGCGGCGTACTCATCACAGCCTGCGCAAGCGTTGTGCAAACATCCAAGCCCAATGCTTGAAAATGAACGATATCTCGTTCAGTGACAACGCCAACAGGCTCCTGAGTGCCATCTTCTGCACTCGATGGTTCGACAATAACCACACAACTAATTTGATGCATTGCCATTAAGGCAGTTAATTGCACAACGGATGTATCGGGTTGTGCCACCACAACCTTTTTAGTCATGACTTCGGCAACGCGTCGGATTTTGAGTAGGTTGGTGGGTCGCAAAATGTGGCGAATGCTTTCGATCGACACCACGCCAACCAGATGCTGCTGGTCATTGACGATCGCCAGATGGCGAATCCGGTGCCGACGAAACAGAAATAAGGCCGCAAAAATATCGTGTAATGCCTGTTCAGACATGGTGAGCACGGGATGATGCATGACCGTGCCAATGTTTGTGGTGTGGAGGTCAATACCAAAGGCGGTCAACTGCACCAAATCGCGCTCGGTGAAAATGCCTTCTAACGTGTCGCCCTGCATAACTAAAACACAACTGGCGCGCGCACCGTGAAGTGGATCTGTGTGGTAAGTTTGCGCTGTTTCATGCATCAAACTCACCACATCCGCTAAGCAAGCATCGGAGGACACGATCAGCGGGTGACGATCGATCGCCTCAGCCAATGGAGGAGTGCCTACTGAATGATCGAAACCAACGGTCATAGAAGTTGCTTTAACTCAATGGACAGTGAGGCAAAGATGGCAGTTTGGAGCGTGAGCTTCACCACACAGCAGCGACGTTCAAACCTTGACTAAACGTCTGGAGGGCTGGTAATTGCATTGGTCTGAGGACGCGGCTCTAGCCCTGACACTCTTGGTGTGCGTCCATAAAGGCGATCGAGTACGCGTTTGATCGAAATACGTTGCCATTGCTGACCCCGCTTTGTCGTGTAGCCGTGATAGTTTAGCCAGTCTGCCACTTGCTGAAGCGATTTGCCCGATTTGTGATGACGGCGGATTAAATCAATAATCTGCTGCTCGGTGGGGTCTTCAATCAGTTCACCTGCCAGCGATCGTTGCCCAAAGGCAGGCGAACCATAGCCTACATAGCCTCCTTGTGCCGCTTTCTCCTTACGTCCTTGTTCCAGTCGTTCCCACACCTCACGATCTTGAACATGCTCAGCGCTCATGGTTTGTCTTGTTCCTAACCTAGCTTTAAGCATAGCCCGGTAATGCAATGGTGAAGCGTTTGCTAGCTATGGCAAGGAGGCGTATTTTTGTTGCCTAGAAAAGCTTCAAGTGACCTCAAACTAGCGCTCTCAATCTCCATCACAGGAATGGGGTTGTGTAGCGGTTTCACTACACGTCACTTCACCCTTTATCGCACAGGCAGATTAAGCAACACTTTAGCCCGATCGATTGCCTGCGGTGTTCCTTCCAGAACGAGCAAAACACTGCCGCTAGAAATCTGCTGGCTGTAGGCTTTAGCTTGTTTGGCGGTGAGTCCTAAGCCAACAAATGCCCCTGCTAGTCCACCGGCGGCTGTACAAACCCCGCCACTCAGTAAGACAAAGGCGATCGCAGTTGAGAGCGTCAGCGCACCAACCCCCGGTAGGGCAATGAGACCAACGCCTAACAGCAGCCCGGTGGCACTACCCGCAAGATTGCCAAGCAAAAGTCCTTTCTTAAGCCCCGTGGCGGTACCTGTCACCGTGCCATACGCATCGGCAGGTTGTTTGGGCACCTCGCTTGAGCCATGACCGAGTAGGAAAAGCTGCGCGATCGGCAAACCTGAGAGTACGAGGTGGTCGAGCGCTTGCCCGGCAGCTTCGCGGCTAGAAAACTTTTTGATGACCTGAAGTTGCTGAGTGAGAATAGTGTGCAACATTGACAAATGCTAAAAACCTAAGTTTTTCTGTATCTTTCAATACTATTTTACCTATTTGCTAGCAAAAGAAGAGCAGAAGCTAAAGGATGTCAGCAAAAGTTGACAAAAAAGAGCGATCGCAGCAAGGAGTAACTTACCCGCGATCGCAGCAAAACAAAAATTTTTAACGGTTGCAGAACGGTCTATCACCTGGAGCAGAGGGCGGCTCTCGGTTAAGTATCCATCAGCTAGCCTTCGTGGAATGTGAACTGGTGCGCTTAGGGAAAGCTCTCGCTGAGGGTGGCGGGTTCTTCGATCGTCAGGGCGGCTTCGTTTTCTTCGCCCGTCCGAATGCGCACCGCCCGGCTCACCGGAAGTACGAACAATTTACCATCACCAACGGTGTCTGTTTTCGCCGCTTTAACAATAGTATCAACGACGGCATCGGTAAGGTCATCATTAACAACAAGTTCAATTCTAACTTTAGGCACAAAGTCAACCGTGAAGGGCTTGCCTTCCATATTAATTAGCCCAAGAAACGCCAACGGGCGACCTTTTTGCCGCCCAAAGCCCTTGGCACCTGTAACGGTCATGCCCTGAATACCGAGTTGGACTAAAGCTTCCTTGACGGCATCCAATTTATTGGGCTGGATAATGGCAAGAATTAAGTTCATGATGGCTGACTGTTAGGGATAGAGCTTTAAGGTGAATGCAAGCGTGTAGTGAATGCTATTGAGCATTGGAAACGAATCGAATGGAGCCACTAAGCTTTAGAAGCACCCACACGATCGCGCAGTGGATGATCGGTATTCGCTGGCAAAAAGAGAGGCTTGCCCTTCAACAAGCTATCGCCAACCAGGTAAACGAAGCCAGCAACAAAAAAGGCGATTGAAATGCCGATCGCCGTTATGGCATTAGTTTGAGCGCTTCCCGCTCCTGTAAGTCCGTAGTAAAAGATGCCACACACCATAAACAGGTTAGCCGCTAAACCTAGTAAGGGAATAACAATCGTTTTGAAAGGATTGTGCTCTTCATCTAACAAATGCTTTAGCGTTGCGATTAACGTCACACCACAGGTAATGCCATAAAGCATGAACGTACCAATGTTGGAAACAAGCGTGACGATGGTGACATTATCCACACTCTGCACGGCATATGACCCAATCAAAGCCGACAGCCCCGTTAAAAAGTAAATGCCAATATGAGGCGTATTGTAGCGACCATGTAAGAAGCCAAACACCGCTGGCAGTTCGCGATCGCTGCCCATTGCATAACTGATCCGCACGCCAGTGGAGAGTGACGAAAGCGCTGTGCCAATGAGCGCCATCACCACAGTACTGGCAATCAGAAGTTGCAACAAAAAGCCGTTGCCAAACAAAAGCGCATCCCCTAAAAGCTTGGCAATATCCCCAATCGGTGCACCTGATGATAATGCGGCAGCAAAGCCTGTCACCGTTTTGCCATCCACCGTAGCGGTATATTGATCGCCAATAAAAAAGTTGGCAGCAAAGTACTCAAAAAAGTAACAAAGACAGGCTTGAATGAATAACGATAAAACAACACCTCTAGGAATGTCACGCTTAGGATTGATTGCCTCGCCTGCCATTGCTGTGGCAGATTCAAAGCCAACCAGAAGCAGAATAGCGATCGTCGCTTGATAAATTAACCCCAGCAAATCGTGAGGCACCACAACGCTCAGCGCATTGGCATGTTCATAATTGACAGTGGGATGTCCTAGTCGATACACAATCATCAACAGCCCTAGAAACACTAGAGACGTGATTTGCACAATGTTAATGATGATATTAACGAACGTTGAACCACTCACACCCATCATGGCAATGCTGCCTACCAGCCCAGCAAAGATGAAACAAATGATGGCTTTACTGAACCAATCGGACGCGAAATTAGGATTAAACAATTGCCCAATGTAAACGACGAGCGTTCCCATAAAGCTAATCATAATGCCGGGATAGACCCAGTAATAGAGATGCGCTGCCCAACCTGTAACAAACTTTGCCAAACGGGCTAAGCGAAAATGTTTATGGTCTTCTTTGGTGAGGATGGCTGCCTCAGCGTAGTAATAGGAACTACCTGCGCCCGCCTCAGGATAGGCTTTGGAAAGTGTGGCATAGCAACTGGCAGTTAGCAGCGCGATACACGTTGCAAGGGCGATCGCTGCCCACATATTCTTAGCGGAATCAGGAGGAGCTTGCAGTTGGTAAGTTGTCCACAAAAAAGCGCCTGGTGCAATGAGCGCCATAGCATTAATCGTAATTCCTACCAATCCAAGCGTTGGTTTTAGTTCACCACTTGATTGAGTCATGGTCAGTTGTTACATCTCTCGTGTTGCGACCATTATCTTCAACGGCAAAAATTTGTTGGTCTGTATCTCATGATACAAAGAGGCGTTTATTGGCCTGCTTGACTCGGCTAAAACAAATACCCTTCAGGGCTTTAATCTAAATGTCAATTTTCCTTTAGAGATATATTCCCTTATCTTTCCTCAAATGTTTTAACGATTTCCGGGTTTTTAGCCTGAACTGTAGTTCTTGATACAAATAACTTGATGCCCTCTTCTTACTATGAGGAAACACGCACAACCTTCAGCGCGATTTTGGTCTGATTAAAAAAGGATTTTGTTGACTCCACCTGTTACATCTGTCGAGGGCGCTTTTAAGTCAGCAATGTCAGCCCGATTACGTTGATCGCACGCTGCTTGATGCTGACTGGTTGCCGTGACCACGAGCCACCATTGAGCCGTACTACAGTGTAGATTTTCTTAAAACTTATACTCATATCATCTTGATTGGTTCGTTATTACCTGTCCCGTTATCATTCCAATCACTGGAGAATCGCTATGGAACCCGACCGTGTGCACGGGGAGAATTCTACGATCGTAGTTGCAGAAATTCTCAATCCAGAGGGGGCTAATTCAATCGTGAAGGAGAAGGGAAAAAAAGGCAAAAAGCATGGAAAAATTAAGCTCAGCGCCGCTCCGTCGCCCATGACGTATCTGCCTGCATCTGAGCAGGAAGGTAAGTCTAAGTTTTCCAGCAAAGCGTATGAAAAGGAACTGAATCGCTTGCAGGTAGAGCTGGTAAAGTTGCAGTACTGGGCAAAGCATACGGGCACTCGGATTGTCATTTTATTTGAAGGGCGCGATGCGGCAGGCAAAGGTGGCACCATTAAGCGCATTACAGAACCCCTGAACCCACGCGGCTGTCGGGTAGTGGCACTGGGAACACCCAGCGATCGCGAAAAAACCGAATGGTATTTTCAGCGGTATGTGCCCCATCTACCAGCCGCTGGTGAAATTGTCTGCTTCGATCGCAGTTGGTATAACCGCGCTGGTGTGGAGCATGTGATGGGGTTTTGCACCGAGGCTCAGTATCAGGAATTCATGCAAACCTGTCCTGAATTTGAACGCATGTTGGTTCGATCGGGCATTATCTTGCTGAAATATTGGTTTTCGGTTAGTGATGACGAGCAAGAGCGACGCTTTCAATCGCGCACGATTGATCCAGCGCGGCGATGGAAACTAAGCCCGATGGATTTGGAATCGCGCGATCGTTGGGTGGAATATTCCCAGGCGAAAGATACAATGTTTGCCCACACCAACATTCCCGAAGCGCCCTGGTTTACCGTAGAAGCCGACGACAAAAAGCGCGCCCGTCTTAACTGTATCAACCACTTTATCAGCAAGATTCCTTATGTGGATATGACCCCAGAACCACTCGAACTCCCGCCACGCAAATCGGCTCAGGACTACGTGCGCCCGCCGCGCAACGAGCAGTTCTTTGTTCCACAGATCTACTGATGGCGAGCGATCGCAAGACCGCTTCTATCAATAAACCTGTTTCCGCTTTCATCTCCTAATTCATCTTTAAAGGAACAACAACCATGAGTGGTAATGAACTTCGCTTTCAGGCCATTTGTCAAGTCACCGATCGCGAGAAACTTCCCCCCAAAACACCTAGCCGCTTGGAGGAACTGTGGGCGGTTGATGTCTTCACTCTGAGCAAAATGCAGGCTTGTCTGCCCAAAGAAGTATATAAGTCGATTAAGAGCACCGTCCAGACTGGTGGCAAGCTGGATGTGGCGGTCGCAGGCACCGTTGCCGCCGCGATGAAAGATTGGGCAATTTCTAAGGGCGCACTCTATTACGCTCACGTCTTTTATCCGATGACCAACATCACGGCTGAGAAGCATGATGGCTTCATTTCTGTGCAAAGTGATGGCTCGGCAATCACCGAGTTTACTGGCAAAGTGCTGGTGCAGGGCGAACCGGATGGTTCTTCTTTCCCCAACGGCGGCATTCGCTCGACGTTTGAAGCACGGGGCTACACCGCATGGGATGTCACCAGCCCTGCCTACATCATGGAAACGGATAACGGCGCAACCTTGTGCATTCCCACGGTATTCATTTCCTGGACAGGGGAAGCGCTAGACAAGAAAACACCTTTGCTGCGATCGAATGCAGCCATGAGTAAAGCTGCCGTCCGACTGCTCAAGCTGTTGGGCTATGCAGACGTAGCACCTGTGAACTCTAGCTGTGGCGCAGAGCAAGAATACTTCCTGGTGGATGCTCATTTTGCCCACAGCCGCCCAGATATTTTGCTGACGGGCAGAACGTTGTTTGGACGACCGGCTGCCAAGGGTCAACAGTTTGATGACCACTATTTTGGTGCCATCCCAGAGCGTGTCCAGGTCTTCATGCAGGATGTGGAAGAGCGCATGTATCGCCTGGGCATTCCGGCAAAAACCCGCCACAACGAAGTGGCTCCTGGTCAATTTGAGCTTGCCCCCTTCTTTGAAGCGGCAAATGTGGCAAGTGACCACCAGCAAATGACCATGACCATTCTCAAGAACACGGCTAAAAAGCATGGTTTCATTTGCCTGCTGCATGAAAAGCCGTTTGCAGGCATCAATGGCTCTGGGAAGCACGTCAACTGGTCAGTGGGCAATGCCACGCAAGGCAACCTGCTCGATCCGGGCGATACGCCCCATGACAATCTACAATTTCTGCTGTTTTGCGGCGCGGTGATTCGCGGTGTGCATATGTATGGACCATTGCTACGTGCGGTGGTTGCCTCTGCTAGCAACGACCATCGACTGGGTGCCAATGAAGCGCCGCCTGCCATCATTTCGGTCTACCTGGGCACCCAGCTAGAAGATGTGTTTGAGCAAATTAAGCAGGGAGATGTGAAAAGCTCTGCCCATGCAGGCGTGATGAGTTTGGGCGTGCTGACCTTGCCAGAGTTTCCTAAAGATCCGGGCGATCGCAACCGCACGTCACCGTTTGCCTTCACAGGCAACCGCTTTGAGTTTCGGGCAGTTGGCTCGAATCAATCGGTTTCTGGTCCATTGGTCGCCATGAACACAATCTTGACCGATTCGCTTACCTGGGTAGCAGACGAGCTAGAAGCTGAGTTGGCAAAAGGGCTTAGTTTGGAGGATGCTTCCTTCGCCGTGCTTAAAGAAGTCATGGCGGATCACAGCGATGTGGTCTTTGGTGGCAATGGCTACTCCGAAGCTTGGCACAAGATGGCAGTTGAAGAGCGTGGGTTGTTGAACTTGCCCACGACGGCTGATGCATTGCCCATCTTGAAAGAGAAGTACATTGAAGCCCTGTTTGAAAAAACGGGTGTGCTGTCTGCTGCTGAACTGGAAAGCCGCTTTGATGTGTATGCAGAGCAGTATGTTCAGGTCATCGAGATGGAAGCCAAGCTTGTGATTAGTATGGCAAAAACGGTGATTTATCCGGCGGCATTCCGCTACTTGTCAGAGCTTGCGACCAGCATTACCAACCTGAAGCAAATCGGCATTACGCTTGAGCAGGAAAGTGCCGAAAAAGTTGCTGGCTTGACGAAGCTGATGATTGATACGGTCAGCAAGTTAGAGAGCGCGATCGCCAACCATGATTTCGCCACGATCGAAGACCACATGCAATATTGCGCTAAAACGCTCCGTCCATTGATGGATCAGGTGCGCGAGTATGCTGATGCGATCGAAGGTGATGTGGCGGACGACCTGTGGCCCCTGCCCAAGTACCAGGAAATGCTGTTCATCAAATAGTGCATCTTTGGATTAATTTGACGATGAGTTGAATGGCAAAGGGCGATCGCTTTTCGGAGCGATCGCCCTTGTTACTGTTTGGGGAAATTGACTTAAGTTTCATACATTCCCTCTACAATGGCGATCGCCGCTTATTGCTGTAGTTAAGGCTGCATAGCGGTCTCAATGAGCGCAATGTTCTTCTTAATCCAATCATTCACGATGGTCTCTACATCAATGCCTTTAGCTGCTGCCAGGTTACGCAGAAAGGTAGCGCTCTCTGGATCGAGATAGATTGATAAAGCCAATTCTGCCTGCGGATGGTAGAACTTGCCGCGTTCTCCAGCCGAAAAGTCGTGCTCATCGTTCATAAACGTCCCCCAGGTATTGTCTATGCCCAGGGTCGCCCAACGGTCTTCTTCTTCACTATGGTCTACGTCCAAGATAGAGCGTGCATTTGGATCAAGAAACACAATCGCTGCCCGATCGAAACTGACACGATGCTTGCTAATGTCGGTATACTCCACGTCTTCCGGGTTGATGTCGCCGTCTTCCGCTGCAAAGTAGACCACAAAGCAGCCTCTTTTATCCAGTTCAGCCTGCAACCGCAGCAATTCCGTCGATTTGCCGCCGCCCCGATGCCCACTATAAAGCTGACAGGTGCGATCCGATCGCAGCACCTTCTTCCCCAACTCCACGAGAATATCGCTGCCACCCCTCACTGCACGGCAGTCTACATACACCGCCGAACCAGCGGGTAACGGTGACGGGTCAAACGCCTGAGAAATATCATCCAGAATGCTCATGCTGCTATCTTACAGCCGTCGTTTCCGTTCTCGTGCATTCAGGGTGAACGAGTCTTACCGTGGCATCCGCAATGGCTGTCTCTACCACAGCGTGAACTGTCCCTACGACAAGAGCAGTTGTTCCTAGATCTGCACAAGCTGTCGTTACTACCGGACTTGCTGTTGTCACCACAGAAGTTGTGGTGGTTAGATCCGCACAAGTTGTTGTTACTACAGACCTTGTTGTTCTAGCAACCGCGATCGCGATCGTCACTCATTCAATACTCGCGGGCAAAAACCATACCCGCTGCCCGCTTTTGAGTCTTGCTAACCCTTACTCCCTAACTTTCAATGGCACCGCATCCACCGCATACACCTTGTCCAACTGTAAGAAGGTGTGTAGCAAGACGTTTGCGCCTTGAGTGCAGTGTTCGGGTGAGGTGTATTCGTCGATCGAGTGGCTAATCCCACCCGCACTGGGGACAAAGATCATGCCCATATCGGTGAAGCGTCCAATTTCCTGGGCATCGTGTCCGGCGCGGCTGGGGAGATAGGTGTAGGGCAAGTCCAGTTGTTCAGAGACTTGCTGGATCACGTCTTTGATGTGGGGTGCGGCGAGGGTGGGCAGGATGTGGAGGGTCTCACGGAGGGTGAATTCGGTGTTGGTGGCGATGGCGATCGCGGCAAACTCGTCTTTCATGCGGCTAACCAGCAACTCCAGGTGGTCTTGCGACCGATCGCGCAGGTCGATGCGAAAGTCAACGTTGCCGGGAACGGTGTTGGTGGCGTTGGGCGACACATTGAGATAGCCAACAGTTGCCACCTGATCACCGGGAATCTCCGTCCCGATTTTGTTCACTGCTAGCACCATTTGAGCCGCTGCTACCAGGGCATCTTTGCGCATATGCATCGGTGTGGTGCCCGCATGGTTCATGCGTCCCATCACGTTCGCCGCAAAGCGATACTGTCCCACAATGCCATCGACCACACCGATCGGCAGTCCTAGATGCTCCAACACGCCACCCTGCTCTACATGGAGTTCGACAAAGGCGGCAATTTGAGCGCGATCGCGCTTTGCCGTGGGAATCTGCGACCAATCGCCCCCAATGGTTTCGAGACAGGTCTGAATCGGCGACCCATCAAGACGTGCGTAATACTCTGCTGGTTCTTTCACTTCTCCTGCCATTGCCTTGCAGCCCAGCACAGAGCGCTCTTCGTCGGTGAACACAATGACTTCGATCGGGTGATTCAACCGCGTCTTGGTCTCATGCAGCACGCGCACAACCTCAATGCCTGCTAGCACCCCCAGACAGCCATCGTAGCGACCTGCTACAGGCACGGTATCAATGTGTGAGCCTGTTGCCAGTGCTGCCGCGTCGTCATACAGTCCGGCGTAACTGCCAATGATATTGCCAGCCGCATCAATGCGGACGGTCATGCCAGCGGCAATCATCCAGGCTTTCACCTGTTGACGAGCGAGTAGATCATCGGTGGTAAAGGCAACGCGACTGACACCACCGTCTGGCAATTTGCCAATTTCTGCCAGTTGAAACAGCATACGAGTGAGGCGATCGCTGTTGACGGTGAGTTTAGAAACAGGCATAAGCATCCCCTCGATCGTGATTTGCAATAGTACTGGCTTGTAACGAAAACCTGGCTTGTCATGAAGACCTGGCTTGTAACAGAGAACCTGCTAACCCTAAACTTAGAACAACTTAATGAAACGTAGTAGTTCAAGCTGTACAAAAGACTAGAATCCCTATTGTGACGAATCGAGAGGCGCAATGACCGAGACAACTGGTGTGAAGCGAGTGTTTATCTGTGGCTCCGCACTGCGAGGACAGCCCGATCACGGCAATCTGCAAGCGGCAACGTTTGTGCGGGAAGCGAAAACCCGATCGCAGTATCGCTTACACTCTGCGTCAGATGGCTGGCATCCTGCCATTTACGCGGTCAGTGAGGGCGGTGTTTCCATTCCGGGTGAAGTGTATGAACTGACGATCGCCCAGTACGAACACCTCCTGGCAACCGAGCCACCTGATATGTATCCCGCTGACGTAGTTTTAGACGATGGCGAAGTGCTGACAGCGATTCTCTACCCGCGCGAACTTGTGGAGAAACACGGCTGGGAAGATATCTCTGATCTCGGCGGTTGGGCGGCGTACAAAGCTAGCTGCTAAGTGGGGAGTAAGGAGTAGGGAGTAGGGAGTGGGGAGTGACTGACGATGAACTGATTGATGA
>JACMKO010000018.1 GCA_014380065.1 Leptolyngbya sp. ES-bin-22
TCTACAAGACATCCAACTGCCAAAAATAGATTTTTGAAATCTTCTGTTTCTCCGTTTTTATCGATTAGATAGATAATAATATCTCCCACAAGTTTTGTATCAATCATTCCACAAATTAGGCGCAGAACTTCGTGCCAGGTTTCATCTTGCCAGTGGTTCCCGAAGACCTCATCGCGCAATTGTTCAAACGTGAGGGTGCGTTGTTTCTCGAAGCGATTCACGATTTCAACGGCGCAGAAATATTCTAAAAAGGTGCGGTGGACGAAGCCGTAGGTGTCGGCACCCCGATCGCACAAGATAAAGTTGCGATGGCGTAATTGATCGATGAGTTTGTTTGCCTTTTCGCGGGGTTCGCTAAAGCCCTGGTCACGCAAATAGTTGGTCAGAATGCGGGTCAGGCGATCGGCGCTAATCAAATTCCCCTTCAGTCCTTCGTCGCCCGCTTGCATTTCGTAGGCAATCAAGCGCAGCATTTCTTGTTTTTCGCGTCGTCCAATCGTGTCGAGGGGCAGATTTAGCTTTTTGTGATCCACATCCCAGTGGTAGAGCAGCACTCGCGAAGCCTGGTCGTAGAGGTCGGCGCGATCGCGGGGTAGCTCTTGTCGTCGGTTGAGGATTGCCATCATGGTCAGCAGCAGGGGATTGTCTGCCAGGTTGCGGATGGCTTGGGAGTTGGTAATTGCATCCTTCAAGCGTGTGACGAGGCGATCTTTGTCGGGATCGTTGCCGAGAGCGAGAGTGTACCAGCGATCGATGAATGCGTGGATTTCGTCGCTGTCTAGAGGTTGGATGGTGAAGTGGCGAAAGCCAGCGTGTTGCAGTCGTTCTGGGTTGTAGCCAATGATGCGCGAGGTGATGAGAATTTGCGCGTGGGGATACTGTTGGGCAAAGCGGATGATGTCGTCGGTGATGGCGGACTGGGTGGGGCGATCGAACACTTCATCCAGCCCATCAAACATGACGAGTGTGGGATGCTCTTGCAAGTATTGGTGCAACTGCTGTTGGTCAAACTGCCAATCAACGCCGCGCCCACGGTGGAGAAAGTCGAGGAAGCTGTTGGTCTGGGCGATCGCATATTCCCGCAGTTCAATGAGCAACGGCAATCGCGCTGAGACCTCGGAGGTCTGGGATTCCACCCACTCCAGCGCGAGATATTGCAGCAGGGTAGACTTCCCCGCACCTGGATCGCCGAGAATGACCGCCCGCTGCGAGATCCCCGACCTTTCGGAAAAGTCGGGGATCTGGGGGTTGATCGCCTCCAACACTTTCCGCAATGGCTGTTGAAAATACTCGCGCCGATCGTGCTCCAACGCTTCTTGCTCCGAGACCTCGGAGGTTTTTAGAACCTCCAAGGTCTGCCGCATGTCTTCCCGCACCGTTTGCTCAATGAACATCTTCCAGAGCTTGACGCGGTACTGTTGGTCGGTAGTGTCAATGGTGGATAGTTTTAAGTAGCCGTAACTGGTCTGCAAACTGTCTCGATACCTGGCAACATCAAACCCTGGAGAGATTTGCGTGTTCAGATGTGCAGTATTCCGGGCGATGTCTTCCAGCAGTGCGGTTTCGAGGAGCGATCGCAAGTCCGGTGTTTCCCGCACAAGCCGCCGCACTTTTTTGAGGTATTCGCTGCCGATTCGCTGCCAGTCAAAACCCTCTGGCATGGCAGGAAAAGGTTTGCCTCGCAAAGTAGCTTGTTCCCAAAGGGTGGCTAAGGCGGCGCTGTCGATCGCGCGGCACTCCTTCTCAAACGCCTGACCAAGAAGAGGCTTCACCGATTCATCTTTCACAAACTGGATGAGGTCAGGATCGTAGCGATCGCGAATCTCGGCTTTCGACAACTCCTGATCTTCCAGTTCCTCTGTCACCAACAGCAAAAACGCCTGTAACGCTCCAGCAACCGCTTTCTTCGCCACCTCCGGTTTCGCCGCTGCCACACCTTCCTTCAAGCAACCTTTAAAGAAGTCCTTCACATAGTCTTCCGCAGCCGTTTGCCCCAGCTTCAAGCCTTGCTCAAAGATGGCTTTTCCCAGCTCTGTTGCGCCGAGTGTCACTAACCATTCCAACATACTGAATCAGCCGTGTTGAACGTTCTCTCTACTATCGCATTCACATTCCAGAGATGCTAACGCTTAGAGTATGGAGAGCAGCGTTCAGGCGAATCAATGACCAGCTACCAGTTTCCCAACGACTTCCTCTGGGGAGCCGCCACCGCGTCCTATCAAATCGAAGGTGCCGTTAAAGTAGACGGGCGCAAGCCGAGCGTGTGGGATACCTTCAGCGGCAAGCGGGGACGAACGTTAAATGGGGATACAGGTGCCGTTGCCTGTGACCACTACCACCGTTACGAAAGCGACGTAAAGCTGATGGCAGCGCTGGGCATCAAGCACTACCGCTTTAGCATTGCCTGGACGCGCATTATTCCCGATGGGCGAGGAGCGGTAAACGAGGCGGGCGTAGACTTCTACAGGCGACTGGTGGATTGCTTGCGCGAGCATGGCATTACGCCTCATGCCACTCTGTTTCATTGGGACAGTCCCCAGGCGCTAGAGGATCGCTATGGTTCCTGGCGCAGTCGGGAGATGGCGCAGGATTTTGCGGCTTATGCCACAGCGATCGTGAGTCGGTTGGGCGATCGCATCACGCATTGGATGACCATTAATGAAATTTCGTGCTTTACCCATCTGGGCTATGCGGTGAATGCCGATCCGCCCCATGCTCCGGGCACACGAGTCAAAACCCGCAAAGAAGTCTGGCAAACCAGCCATCACGCGATCCTCGCACATGGGTTGGGCTGTCAGGCAATTCGAGCCGCCTCGCCTGTGCCGTGTTCCGTTTCCCTGGTGGACAATCCAGCCGTGACGGTGCCGATCGCTGAATCGCCAGACCATATCATCGCTGCCCAAAAAGCATTTCCAACCTGCTGGGCAAACGGTGGCATTTTGTATCCTGTTTTAACAGGTGCCTACAGTCCAGTTTTATTAGAGCAATTGGGCAAAGATGCACCAGATATTCAGGCAGGCGATCTCGAAATCATCCATCAACCATTGGATGCATTGGGACTGAACATCTACACGGGGACTTATGTAAGAGCCGCCGACAGTTCTCATGGCTACGACTGTCTTGATTTTCGTGACAGCTATCCCCGCCTCCACATGCCCTGGCTGTGGATGTTGCCAGAAGCGCTGTACTGGGGTGTCCGCCACATCAGCGAAACGTTAGGACGACCCGATTTGCCCGTATTCATCACGGAGAACGGCTGCGCGGCTCAAGATACCTTGAATGCACAAGGTGAAGTCATCGACTTAGAGCGGATTGCCTACTTGCGCCAGTATCTCCAAGCGGCTCATCGCGCTGTGGCAGAGGGCTATCCCTTACACGGCTATTTTGTGTGGAGTTTGCTAGATAACTTTGAATGGGCATGGGGCTACGATCGACGCTTCGGCATCACCTACATCGACTATCTCACCCAGAAACGCATTCCCAAAGCCAGCTTTCACTGGTACATGGAGTGTATTCGGCAGCAACGGGTGGTGTGAGGAAAGGATGAGGGATGAAGGCTAAAGGATGAAAGTTTTGAGTTTTGAGTTTTGAGTTGCTTCCCTCACCTCCTCAGTCTCCTCTGCTTCCCCTACGCCCTACTCCCCGCTCCCCACTCCCTTCCTCAAACACTCATCGCCAGCATTCGCTGAATCGGCTCCAGCGCAGCTTGTTGAGTCACTTCAGACAGCGTAATTTCTGGCGTTCGGTGCTTCATGCAAAGGTAGAGTTTTTCCAGCGTGTTGAGGCGCATGTGAGGACACTCATTGCAGGCGCAGTTGTTGAGGGGCGGCGCAGGAATAAATTGCTTATGAGGAGCCACTTTTGCCATTTGGTGAATGATGCCCGGTTCGGTTGCCACGATGAAGCTCTGGCTGGAACTTTGCTGAATATAGTTGAGTAGTGCCGTGGTGGAACCGATGTAGCTGGCATGGCGCAGAACGGCGGGTTCACATTCGGGATGGGCGATCGTCTCTGCTTCGGGATGCTGAATCTGCAACTGCACCATCTTTTTCTCAGAAAAGGTTTCGTGAACCATGCAGCTTCCCTGCCATAGCACCAGATCGCGTCCCGTTTGCGCCATCACATATTTACCCAGGTTACGATCGGGCGCAAAAATGATGGGACGATCGGCTGGAATCTGGTTCACAATTTTGACCGCGTTCGCGCTGGTGCAGATGATGTCACTCATCGCCTTGATGTCAGCCGTGCAATTTATGTAAGAAATTACCAAATGATCAGGATGTTTTGCTTTAAAAGCAGCAAACGCATCAGGCGGACAGCTATCTGCCAGAGAACAGCCCGCCTCCAAATCTGGCAGCAGCACTAGCTTGTTTGGGTTGAGAATCTTCGCCGTTTCTGCCATGAAATGCACGCCAGCAAAGACAATGACATCCGCATCCGTTTTAGCTGCCTGCTGGGATAAACCCAGCGAATCGCCCAGATAGTCGGCAATATCTTGAATATCTGCATCCTGATAATAGTGAGCTAAAACGACTGCATTGAGTTCACGCTTTAAGTCAGCGATCGCCCCAAACAAATCGCTCGGCAGTTCAGCTTTGGGAGAGAGAAGAGTACTTGTAAACACAGCAGCCACCGATCGGAGTACAGCTTTAACTCCTCAATTATAGTTTTATTTACCAAAACTAGCAAAGGCTTTCTGTCTTTTAGTACCAAAAAAGGAGTCAGGTGTCCGAAATTAGTTAGCAGTCCTCAGTCTCCAAACGTCGGTTACACCGTTTCAATTGCACTGATCACTGTTTCACTGGCGACCGTTGAAAACTCCCCACTCCCCACTCCCCCCACCCCACACCCCACACCCCACAGACCCATATACTTGGGAAGGAGGATACGTATCCAAAATTCAAAGGGGCGACAGGTATAGGTAAGTAAAAA
>JACMKO010000157.1 GCA_014380065.1 Leptolyngbya sp. ES-bin-22
AGGGTCAGTAAAATGCCAGCCAGCATTGTAATAATGGAGCTTGGGATATTCACAATTCAGAGCCGCCTAGACAATGTCGATCGCTGGAGAGAACCCATCTACTACAAACAGAATCTCGTTAAGAGCCAGCCTTTAGAAGGCAAAATACTGTTCCGTAGATTTACCCTACCTTACAAGGTAAATGAGTATTTCCCGCAACGGAACGTTCCGTGACTATCTTTATAGATTTCTTCGGGATCGCTCCTGAGGTTCCATCCATCGCAGCAAAAAGCATGACAGCAAAACTTTAGTCATGGAAAGCAGAACGGTGTTCGCCTATTCATAGCTGTCGCCATAAAGATTAGGACATTGGGATCAGAGAGGGTGTGGAAGCGTTGCCCCCAGCCAGGGGTTCTACCCCTGCACCCCGTTCTAATCAACTTGCCTATAGCCGTAATCCTCTCCACGCCTGTAATCCAAGCCACAATACTTCATTCTGCAAAGCTTTCGGCAGAATGAAGTATTGCCAAACGACGCGATCCGAAGAAATTCCAAAAGGATTGGTTCAAAAGCGCCATCGTCATTAAAGTAATAGCAAGTGAGAAAGACAAAACCGCTTTCAGTCATGTAGTGCTAGGTTTGAGTCATAGTCACTCCTAAGTTTCGTTTCGCTACGTTTAATCTTTGTGACGTAAGGATAAGCCGATGGCTGCTGCTGTCTTCCATCAATCCGCTGTTGAGTCATCTCGTCCCCGATCGCGCGTCAGTCGCTTTGCACTGGCGATGGCGGCAGAAACGCTGTTTCTTATGGCGTTAGGTAGTGCGACACGTGTAACGAACGCGGGGCTAGCCTGCCCAGACTGGCCCCTTTGTTACGGCGAGCTAGTGCCTCGACAGCAAATGAATTTTCAGGTCTTTCTAGAGTGGTTTCATCGCTTGACGGCATCATCAATGGGCATCTTCGCGATCGCCCTTGCTGCTATCGCCTGGTGGTATCGTCGCTCACTGCCCCGTTGGACACCCTGGGCAACAGCCTTCGCGTTAGGATTGGTGCTTGTTCAGGGTCTTTTAGGTGCGCTGACCGTGACTGAGTTGCTCCGCTTCGACCTTGTGACGGCGCACTTAGGGACTGCGCTGCTCTTTTTTATGACGCTGGTGGCGATCGGGGTTGCCCTAGTGCCTTATCAAGGAATCGGAACCGCAGGCAAGTTACCCTGGATTGGTCTCATAGCATCGGTTCTAGTCTATTTCCAGAGCATTCTGGGCGCGCTGGTTGCCTCCCAGTGGGCGTTGCATCAGTGCCTTAATGATTCTGGTCTTTGCCTGGTGATGCACAGTCATGTTGCAGGCGCAGTCCCGCCCACTCTAGCAACACTGACGTTAGTTGTTCTGGCGTGGCGAACTCCAGCCCTGCATCCTACACTACGGAAATTAGCGAGTCTTGCTAGCGGTTTGGTCATGCTTCAAATTCTTTTAGGAGTGGCAACGTTCAAGCTCAGGCTGCAAGTAGAACCGCTGACGGTTTCCCATCAGGCGATTGGTGCTGCGTTGCTGGGGACGCTGGTTGCGTTTACCGTCCTTGGATTGCGTGATACACCATCAACGGTGATTGATGAATCATCCTCTGTTTCAGTGCCGCAACCAACGACTGGCAACTTTCCTGACGATCGCGCCAACGGTCAACCCGCTTGATTAGTTGCGTTCTATGAGTGAGCTTGCTCAAACGTCTCAAATGCTTACCTCACACCAGTATTTACGACTGAAGCTGTGATCTGTTTTAAGTCTGTCTCTTTTAGGAAAGGGCGAATGCAAGAAACTGTCTTAACTGGTATCCCCCGTCAACACGACAACCCTTTACAGGTCGTTCAAAGCTACTACCAACTCACAAAGCCCCGCATCATCTTGCTGCTGCTGATTACAACGGCTGGCGGTATGTGGATTGCCGCTAAGGGTGAAGTGCCCCCCAGTCTCTTGCTGATCACCTTATTCAGCGGTGCTTGTGCGGCTGGAGCAGCCAATACGATTAATTGCTTCTACGATCGCGACATCGATTACATCATGGAGCGCACACGACATCGGCCCTTACCATCAGGTCGGATACAGCCCCGTGATGCGCTAATCTTTGCGATTACCCTCGCCACGCTTTCCTTCACGCTGCTGACTGTTTTTGCCAATCTGCTCAGCGCTTGCCTTGCGATGTCAGGCATTGTGTTTTACGTGCTGATCTACACTCATTGGCTTAAGCGTCACAGCACACTGAACATTGTGATTGGGGGCGCTGCGGGTGCTATTCCACCGCTGGTAGGTTGGGCAGCCGTCACAGGCGATTTGAGCTGGGCAGCGTGGGTGCTGTTTGCCATTATTTTTCTCTGGACACCACCCCATTTTTGGGCGTTAGCCATTTTGATTCGGGAAGATTACGCGAAGGTCGGCGTGCCTATGTTGCCTGTCGTTGTGGGTAACGAACCGACGGCTCGCCAAATCTTCTACTACACACTGGCGCTGATCCCCGTCACCCTGTTATTGGTTTACCCATTACACGTGATGGGTGCCGTGTATTGCGGTATTGCCTTACTCCTGGGCGGTATTTTTGTTCAGAAGGCATGGCAGTTTATGCACATGTCATCCGATTTACAGGTGGCGCGATCGGTCTTTAAGTACTCCATTCTTTATCTGATGCTGCTGTGTGCTGGCATGGGGTTGGATAGTCTCCCAGCGACGCACCAGGTTGTTAGCGTGATTGGGGACAACTTACAGACGATCGTTGGCTCGTTGAGGGCGTAAGCAAAATTAGTAGGGACGTTACGTGTAACGTCCCGACTAATTTTGCAACTATAGATTCTTCTTTAGATCCAGTACTGCCCATTTTGCTTGGGAGTCCCAGGATGCGATTACGTGGTTTGGGTCGTCACGTTGCAGTGTGCGTGTTTGGCGAACTGCGATAAGATTTAGGTGTATTGCGATTTGTATAGCTTGGAGGAGTGAGATGGCTCCTACAGTACTCATTGAAAAGCTGAAGAAGCGTTATGGCTCGGTTGAAGCTGTTAAAGACGTTTCTCTCGCCGTTGAAGCCGGAGAGATTTTTGGGCTTCTCGGTCCCAATGGAGCCGGTAAGACGACAACGCTACGCTGCCTGTGTACGCTAGCAGACCCCGACGCTGGCAGGGTAGAAGTGGCTGGCGTTTCCGTGGTTGAAAATCCTCGTCTCGCCCGACAGTATTTGGGGTACATTGCCCAGGAAGTGGCTTTAGATAAGGTGCTGACGGGACGCGAACTGCTTCAACTTCAGGCAGCGCTGTACCACCTCCCTCGCGCGATCGCCAAAGAACGTATCGCCCTGGTGCTGAAACTGCTGAAGCTAGAAGCATACGCCGACAAGAAAACGGGCACCTACTCTGGCGGTCTTAAAAAGCGACTGGACTTAGCGGCTGGGTTGCTGCATCAGCCTCAAGTGTTGGTTCTAGATGAGCCAACCGTTGGTTTAGATATCGAAAGTCGGCTGGCGGTTTGGGAGTTTCTGCGTGGGTTGCGGGCAGATGGTACAACCGTTTTGCTGACCAGTCACTACCTCGAAGAAGTGGATGCACTCGCCGATCGCGTTGCCATTATTGATCAGGGCAAGGTGATTGCCGCTGGCAAGCCCTCTGAATTGAAGGATAAAGTGGGGGGCGATCGCATCACCCTTCGTATCCGTGAATTCTCACCACTAGACGAGGCAGAAAAGGCAAAGCATCTGCTCCAAGCTCTACCCTCCGTGCAAGAAATTATCATCAATACTGCCCAAGGCAATTCGCTCAATCTGGTGGTTCAGCCCCAGAGCGATGCACTCGCAACCATTCAGCAAGCACTGCAAACAGCCGGACTGCCAACCTTTGGCATTGCCCAGTCGCGTCCCAGTCTGGATGACGTGTATCTGGCAGCCACCGGACGCACGTTGCTGGATGCCGAAGTTGCAGCGGCTGGCGATCGTGATCTCAAAGCAGAAAGAAAGCAAAATATGCGCTAGAGGTAGCCTACAAGTCCAAAGTGCATAAATGTTAGCCCTTTGGAATCTAGCTTTCTTAGCAACCGTAGAGCTTGAAGAACACGCCTTAATATCCAACTGCCAGCCAACTCCATAGCCACATTTAACTAACGATTTTTAACGTATGAGCACAACCATTTCACCCTCTAGAACCGAGCTGAATCAAAGCACTAAAACGCCATCCAGTTCAGCCTTTAGTGATTTTTTGCAAGAGACTGGAGCACTCACACGTCGTCTCTTCATTCAGCTCCAACGTCGCCCTTCCACTCTCATCGCAGGGATTATTCAGCCGATTATGTGGCTGGTGCTGTTTGGGGCACTCTTCCAAAACGCGCCGCAGGGCTTGTTTGGAACTGATGTGAGCTATGGACAGTTCTTGGGAGCGGGAGTGATCGTCTTCACCGCCTTTGGCGGAGCGCTGAACGCAGGCTTACCTGTGATGTTCGATCGCGAGTTTGGTTTCTTAAATCGCTTGTTGGTAGCTCCGCTGGCATCGCGGTTTTCGATCGTGATGGCATCGGCAATTTTTATCACAACGCTGAGCCTGATTCAGACCGCAGCGATTGTCACGATGAGCGCACTGTTAGGAGCGGGCTTGCCGAATGCGCTCGGATTGGGGCTTGTGGGTCTAATCGTGCTGCTGCTGGTATTGGGTGTCACCGCGTTGAGTTTGGGGCTTTCGTTCTCTCTGCCCGGTCACATCGAACTCATCGCCGTAATTTTTGTCACGAATTTACCGCTGCTGTTCGCTAGCACCGCGCTTGTCCCGCTATCGTTTATGCCAACATGGCTACAGTGGGTCGCAACGCTCAATCCCTTAAGCTATGCCATTGAGCCCATTCGTTATGTCTATCTTCACAGCGACTGGGCATTAAGCAGCGTGGTCATGCAGGCTCCCTGGGGTTCGGTCACGCTGGGAGCAGCCTTACTGCTACTAATTGGTTTTGATCTTGTGGCGCTGACAATCATTCAGCCGAAATTACGCCGATCGCTGGCTTAACGCTCTGGCTTGCTCACCTCTCCGGAAGCCTTCTGAGTTCAGTGCTAAAATGTTCATTACAGTTGGGGCACATTTAGCCAATAAATGAGGTCTCATCTCTGGTAAAGTGCAGTAGATTTTCAGATTATGTTTTGGGTAAAGGACGCTTTATGGCTGGAACAATGAAAATTTTGACGATATGTCAGTCAACCCAACTGACGTTAGGCTTCATGACAGTAAGTGTTCTGATGGCTGGGCTGTCGAGCGCTGCTTCAGCACAGCAGGCAGGCAGTGCTCAACCTCAGCAGATTTTTCAAGACCAGCAAAACCGAGATCCATTTTCTGGTCGAGGCAACGACCAAGCGGGCGGTGTGATGGATTTGGTGCATCGCGCCATGCAGGCAGGGTCTCTCAGCAGCGAAGACTTTTACGGTCAGCAAAAAGAGAACCTCGACTCGGCAGCGGCTAGCTTCCGAGCAGCACAGAAACAGCGTTTAACAGATTCACAAACTGCACCCGTGGCGGCTCCAACCACAGCGCCGCCCCTAAAGTAGTGCTGTCAGTTTGATCAGGTAGGTGTCAAGCGGATCAAAATCTAGACGTTCCAAACGTATTCAGGTGTCTACTTTCGTGGAAGAGACTTGAATGCATATGTGGTGTGACTGCCTGTGGTGACTGGAACGATAGTCACCAGGCGCACGTCACTCTGCCGATCGCCCGATGATAGAAAGCGTACCCGATCAACTGCACCAGAGGTGACGAACGTGGACTGAGACAGGGCTCTTTGCATACCACTGCGGGTAGGGTCGCTGCGAAGTGCCGCAATGAGCGCTTGAGTCGCATCGTACGCCAAAGCCGTCCGCCAGCTAATGGAGACAGTGCGTCCCCACAGTTGCTTCGACTGCTGTTGGAATGGGGACTGAGCCAAATCGGCAGGGACAGCGACAGTCATACCGATCGCATCTTTGCCAGCGATTTTAAGCACTTTCACGGTGGATATACTGTCTCCAGCCATGAGTTTAAGCCGTCGCCGATTGAGTTGCACAACCTGAATCGCTCGGTCAGAAACGTCGCTGTCGGGCGCAAGCATGATGACTTCAGCACCCTTAGCGATCGCGGCTTCAACGCTATCAGCCGCATCAAAATCGGGACGAGAGAAATCAAACTCGTTCATTAACTCGATGCCGTTATAAAACAGCGCATTTTTGAACTCGGTTTTGAGCGACATACTGTAGGCACTGGCAGCGTTGAAGAAAACAGCGACCTTGCGCTTCTTCAGGCTATTGAGCATGTAGTTACTCAGGGCTTTGGCAGTCAGTCGATCGCTCGGCATGGTACGAAAAATGTAGCTGCCAAAATTAGACAACTGCACCGCTGAACTAAGGGGCGACACCATGACTAACTGATTCGCTTGATAGACAGCGGCAGCAGATAAAGTTGTGTCGCTAATACCATGACCCACAACGCCTAAAATTTCTGGTTGGCTTGCCAGCATCGTGGCTAACTGTTGAGCCGTATCGCGATCGTTATCATCATTCGCAATCACGACCTTCAAACGAACACCATTAATACCGCCTGCCCGGTTCAAGTCATCTTGCGCCTTCGCCACTCCTCTGAGAATTTCAAGCGCCGAGCCAAAGGTGTCACCCAGTGGGACAGCTACCGCTATTTTGTAAGCCTTCTCAGAGCCAATACGTGCGTTGTTGAGATAAATCAAGGTTTCGGGATCGCCCTGATTGCTTTGACGAGCTGCCTCTAGAGTGGTGACAGCCTTCCCGTACAGCCGGGCGGCAAACTGCTCCACGCCTTCTTGCTTTTTGGGATTGGCTTGCCATTGACTCAACAGGTTCTCACCCTCGCTGATCCGATCACTGGACAAATTTTGCCCAGGTTTCAGCGAAGTTTCGGATGGTGCGATAGGCACTGATGCAGACGGAGAGAAACCACGCACCAGCGCCAACAGAGCAAAGGCAGCCACGCTCGCCCCACCGACAATTGCCATTGCGATCCTGCCCTTAAAGCGGTTACGTGCTGGGCGTTGCTCAGTATGATCGCGCTGAAACTGAGTCTGAAGCAGCGGTGTCATTGTGAGTGCGTTTATCGCCGTCCGCTTCGGGGTTGCCGTACAAGCCGTTGCAGGGATGCCATCTAAAACAACCTGTTGCAGCGCTTGCCGCGCCTCCAAAGCCGATTGATAGCGATGGATGTAGTGGTAGCGAATCATCTTGTTTAAGAATGCTGCCAGCGACTCACTTACCTGTGCCTGATCTCGCCAAACAAGCTCAGACGTGTGAAAATCTTGCGGTAGCTGAGACGGACGTATTCCCGTTAGTGTCTGAATGGCCACCATACCCAGCGAGTATAAGTCGCTGCTAAACTGCGGTCTACCTAAGCATTGCTCACTGGCACCATAACCAGTAGTGTAAATTGGGATGCTTAGGTTGGTCTCGCCCGTTGCCTCAGCGATCGTGTTGCCCAACGTTTTCACGGCACCAAAGTCGATTAACACGAACTTGCCATCGCGATCGCGGCGGATCAAGTTCTCAGGCTTAACATCCCGATGAATCACTCCTTGAGAATGAACAAACTCTAAGACACTTAGTACGTCGTCCAACAGCGCGACTACCTGCCACTCAGAAAAGTGGACTTCTTCAACTAATGCATCATTGAGAGGATGCCCTTCAATAAACTCTTGTGCCAGATAAAATTCTTCGTTCTCTTCAAAGTAAGCAAGCAATTGTGGAATCTGGTCATGCCTACCTAACCGCTCTAACGTTTCTGCTTCAGCTTGAAAAAGGCGTCTAACTTGCTGAAGCACGGATGCCTTTGGACTGGCAAACGTCAGATGCTTCAGTACGCAATGCGGATTGCCAGGACGCTGAGTGTCTTCGGCAATGTAGGTATTACCAAACCCTCCCGACCCCAAAACCTTAACAACTTTATAGCGCGCACCAAGGAGTTCACCCAGCATTGCGTCCACGGCTAACGGCAATTTCGCCCTGCAAATGGGGCAAAATTGCTTTCTACTGACTCTACCGTGATGCTGCTGATCCCGCTAGAGGGAGTAGAGACATCAGGTATCAACTAAAGACTTGTTAGATAGCTGAGCAAATCTGCCATTTCTTGCGAGCTTGGCTGAAACTGAGGCATCGGAGGGGTTTTTCCACTAGTCACCTGCTGAATAATGCTAACTTTAGACTTCCGATTAGACACAGCTCTCAAGCTTGGACCGACCAGACCGTCAGCTAAAGTCCCATGACAGCCAGCGCAATTCATCAGGAAAATCGCATGCCCCTGTACAGAATCACCTTTGTGCGCCATCACGTCGCGCACATAGGGGGAAGAGACGCTGAGCTGGTATATTCCCAAAACAGCTAAAAATATTGCAAGAAGAATTGCCAGGATCATTAAAGCAACCCGTTGAATCAAACTTTCGTTATTGAGAAGCTGGTTGTTCAAAAGTTCTTAGAAAGCGCTTAGGGCAGAGGTTATCCGGTGGAACACACCGAGCTGATCACTTCTCTACTTTAAAGCCTCTTTAGATAACTTCGCAATTCTCTCATGCTCTAGAAGTCAAAGGGGCAACAAGCGTTAAGAGTCTTCAGAATCATTGCTTGATTCAACGTTGAGGTTACGGATAACAATAGTGAACGACGCTCTCTCAAAAAAAGTGCTTCCTTGAGCTAGCAAACTCATGCATCGGGCTGCGGTTTGCTGTGCAACCTAGTACCATAGTTGTAGATTGTGTCGTCTAACTCAGAGCTACTGACTCAAAAGGAGATTTAATTTGGTAGAACCACTTCTTTCTGGCATTGTACTTGGTTTAATTCCGATCACCCTTGCTGGTCTCTTTGTTGCTGCCTACCTACAGTACAAACGTGGCAATCAGCTTGGTCTTTAGCGTTTCAAGCGGTTTGTAAGCGGTCTTCATTGAAGAACGTCCCAGTTTTAGTCCTGTAGTACAGGCATTTCGCCAACAAAGCAGGCAAATGTTTGTACTACGGGGGTTCAATCCATTGACGGAAAGCGCCTTGAAAATACTAAAGCCCAGGTAAAGACTGGGCTTTTTGATTAATATACTGCCAGAGTATGAGCTAACACTACTGAGCCTTCATTCAATTGCTTTTTACGGCAAGATGTTTAGCTTTTGATACTCTTATAACGTCAGAAAAACTGTTTTAGGATTTTCCTGGTGCACGGCACTTACTAACGTGATAGACAAACCTTTTGTTGACTAAATCAATGCGAGGGGATAGAAGCTATGGGTTCGCTGGTGCCTTTTCCAGGGTTTGCAAGTGATTTGGTTGAAAGACCGGAGACTGATATTGCAGTTCACTAAAGCTACCTTCGTTCTTCCGTTCGCTACTGCTAGAGCGCGTTGGGCTGAATGGAGAGTATGACCATAGCGGTTGAGCGAAGCGAGTCGATCGCGCCTTACATCAATTATTCCTGTCCCAAGAACTTGAACAGTTAAAAATTACCCGGCGTGGACGCGTGGTCGTCTTAACAGGTTGTGTGCTTAACGCTTCTTTACTATGCAAGTTGGTTGCTGTCGCAGCCCTTACCAGCGGTACTACTGCTGTTGAAACGATGGGCGTTAAGTTAACTGAGCGATCAAGGTAAAACTAAAACCGTCCACAGAACTTAGCCCTAGCCAACCTAAAGCGCTTGCCCAGAGCTTTACTGTTTACCCAACAATCTCAAACTCAACACCATACTGCTCTAAGAGGTTACAAGTATCATGATCGACTAGATTAGTATCACTTAGTTCAAGATTGTAAAAGTCCAGACAAGCAGTGTCGAAGTATGGTCCAGCGTGCCAAGTGCCAACCTCTAGCTTGATAAAGCAATTGCCAGAAATACGAAAGACCACAATATCTTCCCAGGCAGGAATTGGCGCTTGATTCGGTGGAGCAACTCCTAGTAGCCAGTCTTTACCGTCTAAAGAACCCAAACACTGCGTACAGAACTGGTGGCGTGTAATACCATGAAACTTACGCCCACGCTCATATAAGCGCATGAGGTAAAAGCGCGGTGTACCCCTTTGCAACTGCAATTGAGCATCCTTGGCACCAAAAGGGGCATGGTCATCCGAGGTGACAATCACCTGACCATACGGAAGAAAGCTTTCTGGAGTAATTTGCCGAGCTAAGATTTTTCGCAGCAGGTAAGTTTTCATGGTTAGACTTAAAACACTGCAATGTTGCTGAAAGCATGGTTGGAGAATCGCTGGGGAAAAGCTATGTTTCGGCTGTACGCTTTCACAACTATGTTTCAGCCCAGCTTACGACATGCACGATACAAGGAAAAACGTACGGTAGCTACTCCTCCCTACGCAGACGACGACTTACCCTGTCCCAAACAATCGATCGCCTGCATCACCTAGCCCAGGCAAAATGTAACCGTGTTCGTCTAGCTTCTCATCAATCGCCGCAGTGAAAATCGGCACCTCTGGGTGCTGCTCATGAAAGTTTTTAATACCTTCAGGCGCAGCTAGTAAACATATCAACTTAAGCGATCGTGGATTGGTCTCTTTTAACCGTTGAACCGCTGCTACGGCTGAATTGCCCGTGGCAACCATAGGGTCTATCACTAACATGTCACATTCATCGATATCGTGGGGCACTTTGAAATAATACTCCACTGGCTCCAAAGTCGTCGGTTCTCGATATAAACCAATGTGCCCAACTCTGACAAACGGCATAAGTTGCAGCATGCCGTCCAAAAGGCCCTGTCCTGCACGCATAATCGAAACAATAACAAGCTTTCTATCAAGAGCCAATGCAGGTGCATTCATCAAACACATAGGTGTTTTAATTGCTTCATAGCTAAGCGGCAAGTCGCGTGTCACTTCGTAAGCTAGCAGCATACTGATCTCCGTCATAAGCGAACGGAATGTAGCAGTATTAGTTTCAGCTCGACGCATAAGAGTGAGCTTGTGCTGAACCAACGGATGCTCAATAACAATGACGCTAGATGCCATGAATGAAAGCCTCAGTAGATGCGAAAAGCCAGCGTAGCGAACTTGACCAATTCAAACTGCTCGCAGTTTGTCATCTTGCTGATATTTAGAATAAGCGCTTAGGGCAAATACTTTTGTACGACATCCCATCCCGTCAACGAAACCCAAAGAAATCCGACAAACAAAACAAAATTGGTACCAATGTGAAGCGATCGCGCCCAAGGTTGCATTAAGCTAATTTGCACAGCACTCCATACAGAAAGAAACACCAGGCTCACAACACCTAAGCCTGCAAACAGGTGCCATGAGTGCCCCAAGGTGCCAAAGTGCCCTAGGGTACCCACAATACCAATGCCCAAGAGAAGCAACACCAGCATTGTCATCACGATCCCTGTCCCAAGGTGCAAAAAACGTAGCCAGCTAGGACGAGGTTGACTGCGCTGGCGCTGAACAAAGATATACATGCCTGAAATAGTTAGTAGAAGATAGGCAGCTATCGCAAGTCCCATTGACCATGCCGCAACCTTCCACAGCAAAATAAATGAAGGCAAGTCCACTATGCAAAACTCTAAATTATCTTCTTTATTTTGCTTGAATTACTTCAGCTCTGCCATATATTACGTTTTGTTAGGCGCAACGATAAACACGATTTCTGCAAAGCTTGCTTATCGTGCTTTTCCATACAAAAAAGTATCGGTGCTCAAATTTGAACTACCGATACTTTTTTGAAAAGTCGACCTGGCACCGAGCTATTTTTGCAGGGAGCTACCCCCCAACTATCTTTGCCGCAGCGACGTTTCACACCTGAGTTCGAGATGGGTCAGGGTGGTTCCACCGCGCCATAGGCACCAGGAAAGCCTGTAGGTTGCAGAACCCTTGAAGGCTGCATAGTCACTTGTCATCGTTTCACCATTGAGTAGAGGTCAAGCCCTCGGTCTATTAGTACGGCTCGACTGCATGCATTACTGCACTTCCATCTACCGCCTATTAACGGGTGTTCTGCCCGTGACCTTACTGGGTTAACCCCATGAGAGCACTCATCTTGAGGTGGGCTTCCCACTTAGATGCTTTCAGCGGTTATCCACTCCGCACATAGCTACCCAGCGTTTACCGTTGGCACGATAACTGGTACACCAGCGGTGCGTCCCTCCCGGTCCTCTCGTACTAAGGAGGGCTCCTCTCAATGCTCTTGCGCCTGCACCGGATATGGACCGAACTGTCTCACGACGTTCTGAACCCAGCTCACGTACCGCTTTAATGGGCGAACAGC
>JACMKO010000158.1 GCA_014380065.1 Leptolyngbya sp. ES-bin-22
CATTGCCATTTTGGAATATCAATTGACGTATCAAACACTAGACGAGCTGGCGACCAATGACCTCCTGAAGCTTAGACTGGGAGTAAGCTTGAGTCCGGCGCTGAAGCAGGTGCTGTCGCAGGCGATCACACCTGAAGTGCAGGCATTAGATGTGTCGATCGCACCACCTCAAACCTTTCGACTTCCCTGGCAATAAGCCTCCAGTGGTGGACGCAGCAACCGGAAGCACGACATTGTACGCGAAAGATCCCACTACGCCAGCTACCACTGCTTCAGACGCGCCGCGTCGAGACGCTGACCAAGCGAGTATAACCAGTTCAAACGCCGTGGCAAAGCCTACCAACGTGAGCCCTAGCTTGGTTTGAGTCGCCTCGACACTGCTAAGCTGACGCACTGCCTCAACCAGCAGAGTCGCTCCGACTGCCATTGCAATGACACCTGTTAAAACCAGCAGTAAATCTTTGCCCACGCGAGACGGCGTGCCTTGAGGATTAATTGCGGCTAGCTTCGCTTGCGCTTCCTCGATCTCTTCTGTTTCCCCTAACGTTGGTGGTCGTCGCTCTACGATCCAGATGATGGCGACGTAAAGCATATAGAGACCGACTAACAGCCCACCTTCCAGCCGATCGACTCTGCCATCCCACACAAAGGCAGTGGCAATGGCTCCGAGCGGTAACCTGAGCCAAGCGTAACGTTGCGCCTGCTTGCCAAAGGGTAAGGGCGCAATCAAGGCACCTACGCCCAGTGGCACTGGGCAGATGGCGATATTTGCCCCAATGACATCACCAAAAGCAATCCCTGGCACATCCTTGAGTGCCGCGGCTACAGCTGTGGCGAGCTCTTCTGGCTCGACACCTGCCAGCAGTAGACTGAGGGCAAACATGCTGACCCGCAGACGCACAGCAGCAGCCCCTAAATGTTCCGCAAAGGTCTCTGCGCCCCAAACAATTGCGGCTACACTGACCAGGATCACCAACAGCCATAAAACCATCACAAGCCGTTCCCCTCTGCTTCCAGCCAACCCTTGTGTCCGCTTGTCGCACCCTTGTCGCGTTGCACATAGCGGCTAGTGCCACCCCGACAGCGGCAAAGACAGCGGCTCACATCGTTGTCAGCCTGAACACACCCAGCGCCAGGAAGCGGCTTTGACCATCCTTGTCGCGCCAACGATGGTCGCAGCTAAAAGGCCGCTATAGCAACGCTGCGAGTCACTGTCCTTATGTCGTCGCCTTGTGAGCGCTTTTTCCTACAGCAGGGTTTGTGGCTGTCATGTCGCCAATGTTGCTGTCATTTGACACAGATCATCTGTCACAGTTAGCTGACGTTTAATCCAGGTGTCTGTTCTTCTGTCAAGGCGTAAGTCCTAGTCGCTTTTCCCGCTACATCGCCTCAGAACGGGGAACGCTTAAGATCTTAATTCAGTACGTCATCAGCCCGTTTCAGTTTAAGTGAACCGCGATCGCCGATGAAAATCCTGCTAATTGAAGATGACCAACCTACAGGTTCGATGCTGGCTGAGCTACTGACTGCCCAACACTATATGGTTAACCTGGCAACGGATGGACAAACGGGGCTGGAGTTAGCCAGAGGATTTGCCTATGACTTAATTGTGCTAGATGTATCGTTGCCAAAACTGGATGGGCTGAGTGTCTGCAAGCAGTTACGGGTAGAGGGTTATCAGTGTCCAATTTTGCTATTGACGGCTAACGCGGGTAGTCATGAGCGCGTGATGGGATTAGATGCAGGAGCCAATGATTATGTGGCCAAGCCCTTCGATCCACCGGAGCTACTGGCGCGTGTGCGTGCCTTGTTGCGACGGGATGCCGCCACCACATCGGTCTTGTCCTGGGAAAATGTGCAGCTTGATACGGTCAGTAACGAAGTCACCTGTAATGGCGAGTCATTAAGATTCACCCACAAAGAATATTGCTTGCTGGAACTATTCTTGCTCAATCCCAAACGCATTTTTAGCCGCAGTGCCCTACTCGATCGCCTGTGGGACTTTGCCGAACCGCCGGGAGAAGAAACCGTCAGCACTCACATTAAATGCCTGCGCCAAAAACTGAAAGCGGCAGGTGCCGCAGACTTAATTGAGACGGTTTACGGCTTGGGCTATCGGCTCAGAACGCCAACTCAGGCGGTAGATCCTCCCGTTTTAGCCGCTACGGGGAAGCAACGGGAAGTCAAACTTCAAACGGCTGTGACCATAACATCCAACGTCTGGAACAAGTATCGGGACAAGATTTTGGCACAGGTCATGGTCATAGAGACAGCGGCACAAGCCTTGACGATCGCTCAACTCACCCCAAAAGATCGACAGTATGCCCAGCAGGAGGCGCATAAATTAGCTGGATCGCTCGGTATTTTTGGTTTCATGGCTGGGTCACAGTTGGCGCAAGAGTTGGAGGCGTTGCTGCAACCGGAGGTAATGTTGAGAACAGTAGAGGTGCAGCGCATCGTCAAGCTGGCGGCATCGTTGCGGCAGATGCTGGAGCAGCCTCAGCTTACCCCTTCAACGCTAGAGACAAGCGCCTACGCGCCGTTAATTTTGATGATTGATGATGACTTGATGCTGGCAGAACGGGTCAGGATTGAAGCGATCGCCTGGGGGCTGCGAGTTGAAGTCGCGACTGATTTGACCGTTGCCCGCAAAGCGATCGTCCAGTCTCCCCCCACTGTAATTCTGCTGGACTTGAATTTTCCGGGTGCGGAGAATGGGTTTATGCTGCTGCGGGAATTGATGCAGCGATCGCCCAAAATTCCGGTACTGGCATTCACGGGGCAGGGAGATTTAGCCAGTCGCTTAGAAGTGGTACGGTTGGGAGGCAGTGTTTTCTTACAAAAACCACTGCCAACCTATGAAATTCTGAAAGCCGTGACGGATGTGTTGCATCAAACGCAGGTGCAGCATCACAACCGGGTGATGGTGGTGGATGATGATGGCGCGATCGTTGACAGCCTGGCGCACCTATTGCAACCCTTTGGGGTGGATGTGACCGGACTGAGTGACCCTCAGCAGTTTTGGCAGGTGCTGACAGCAACCATGCCCAATCTCCTGTTGCTAGACTTGGAAATGCTTGGTTTTAATGGCGTGGAGCTATGTCAGGCAGTGC
>JACMKO010000159.1 GCA_014380065.1 Leptolyngbya sp. ES-bin-22
CATTTGTAGGATGGGTTAGCGAAGCGTAACCCATGCGGGCGTTGGGTTTCATGCTTCAACCCAACCTACAGCTATTTTAGACTTAATTCCACCCACCTACTTAGTTGCTAAAAGCAAGCAGAGGTTAGACGGTAACAAGCAAGATGCACTCAATCCTCCCTTTGAACTCCGATCGCCAGCCAACTTAAGACTCACAACACTCCTTACGCTTACAATCCCATGACTTACTACGTAATTTACGATGGCAACTGTAATCTCTGCACCACGTTGGTTCAGTTGCTTGAACGTCTGGATCAAGGCACTCAGTTTCAGTACATACCCATGCAGGATCAGCAGGCTCTTAGCCAGTTTGGCATTACGCCTGAAGACTGTGAGCAAGGCATGATCGTGATTAACGCGGCGATGCCAGAGCATCGGTGGCAAGGCAGTGACGCGGCTGAAGAAATTGGGCGACTGCTGCCGCTGGGCAATGTTTTTGTGTCTGCCTACCGTGCCTTGCCGGGAGCAAAATGGGCGGGCGATCGCACCTATGCCCAAATTCGAGACAATCGCTATGCGCTGTTTGGCAAACGCGATCGCACCTATCCACCGCGTTATCCCGCAGCGTGTGTGGCCGATCGCTGTCGCGTGTAACGCGGTCGAGCACACTCTCGCTACGGGATGAAACAACCAAGCGCCCAACAAAACATCCGGATTGCTGTACCAAACCTCGAAAACTGATGGCAGAGGCAGCAGTGGTTGTATCCACTCAACACTCTGTGTCGTCAAAGGGTGCGTTGCTTTTTAAATGAGACGCATGAGTCCTGCTTGTGCAGTAATCTACGCTTTGGACTGAGATGGCAAAAAAATGGGCGATCGTGATTGGTATCAATCGGTATCAGCGGTTACAATCTCTTCGCTATGCCGAACGCGATGCGCAAGTAATGCGAGACTTCTTGCTAGGCGAGGCTGGTTTTGATCACGTTTATTATTTTTCCGAGCGATCGCCCAAAATTGTGCTTGAAGGCGTTTCTCTTTCCACTCAGCCAACAGTGGCTAACCTGCGGCAATTCCTTGAACTCCGGTTTGCAGCGCCCTTTCTCAAGCAGGGCGACACACTCTGGTTTTTCTTTAGCGGGTACGGTCTACAGTATGCCAACGCCGATTACCTGCTGCCCAGCGATGTAGAGGTGGAGGCGGCAGAAACCACGGCAATGACGATGGATGCCCTAGCAGATTGCCTGAGTCGCAGTGGCACCGATCGCATCGTTTTGTTTTTAGATGCGTGCCGGACAGAAGAGCAGAAGTTTGGGCAGGGCTTTGGCACTGATCCCAGGGGTGTTACCAGCATTTTTTCGACTGCGTTTGGTGAGACCTCACAGGAGGTCGACGTACTTCAGCTTGGTGTGTTTACCCATGTGCTGGTAGAAGGGTTGCAGTTAAAGATGAGCCAGCCAAAAGCAACCCTGGCAGACCTATTCCACTATTTGTGCGATCGCCTGCCTCAAATCAACTTGAGCAACGGTAAATTACCACAATCGCCTCGCCTCAGCGCCAATGCACCGATCGCACCAGAGGCGATGCTATTACCGCACAGCAACCCTCGCGCTGGCACACAGCGCAGCATGGCACCAGTGGCAGCTCCACCTAGCGAGAAGCTCAGGCGATCGATTGCTGTGAGACAGTCTCTTAAAAAAACGTTGCAGGCGGGTGGAGCCAGCATCCTTGTCCTGGCGATTGGCTTTGTGGGCATTGCAGCCTATCGAACCTTAGAGGGCTACCTCAACACGCCAGAACTATGGACTACAACATTGGTTCCAGCGCCCCCCTCATCGGCTCCATCACCTGCCGTTCTTAGCTTTAAGGACAACTTTTATCAGCGGCTTCCCAGACCAGGAACCTACTATGCAACCTATGCATCCACCACCCTATTTGGACAGTCGTACCGTGAAATTAGCAATGGTAATGGGCGCTTTTGCATTAAGTTAGTCAACGGTCCTAGCAAAACGGCGGAAGATCAACAGGTGATTGTAAGTACCCTTTCGTTTCGTGAGAATGGCACTTACATTGATGCCACGCGAGAACGCCTGCAAGTTGATGGCACCTTTACCGAAATCACAGACAGCACAAGCACCTGGCAGTGGTCAAAACCCGATGTCGATCGCGCTGGACTGGTGGCAAAGTGCTTGGCATCTACGACCAGCTATGTCCGCAAAGTCAAAGGCATTGCGCCAAATAAGGAGACAGCGCCATAAGCAGACTCCCTATGGCAACCACGGGTACTGACGAAAATCTGGCGGACGCTTCTCTAAAAATGCCTGCTTACCTTCCGTGCCCTCTTCGCTCATGTAGTAGAGCAGCGTGGCGTTTCCCGCCAATTCCTGTAACCCTGCTTGACCGTCACAGTCTGCATTAAAAGCAGCCTTTAAACAGCGAATGGCGATCGGGCTTTTCTCCAAAATTTCTTGCGCCCATTGAATCCCCTCTGCCTCAAGCTGCTCCACTGGCACCACACAGTTTACCAAGCCCATATCGAGCGCTTGCGTTGCCGAATATTGACGGCAGAGATACCAGATTTCTCGCGCCTTTTTCTGCCCGACAATGCGTGATAGATAGCTGGCACCAAAACCACCATCAAAGCTACCCACTTTTGGTCCTGTTTGCCCAAAAATGGCGTTATCAGCAGCGATGGTGAGGTCACAGAGAATGTGGAGGACATGCCCACCCCCGATCGCATACCCTGCTACGAGCGCAATGATGACTTTGGGCATGGAGCGAATCAACCGCTGTAAATCCAACACGTTCAGCCGGGGTACGCCATCCTCGCCCACATAGCCCGCGTGACCGCGTACACTCTGGTCACCGCCCGCGCAAAAAGCATACTTCCCATCGGTATGTGGTCCTGCACCTGTGAACAGCACAACCCCAATCCGTATGTCTTCGCGGGCATTCGCAAACGCATCGTACAGTTCAAACACCGTTTTGGGGCGGAAGGCATTGCGCTTATGGGGACGATTGATGGTGATTTTGGCGATCCCATCGGCTTTGTGATACAGAATGTCTTCGTAGGTTTTGACAGGTTGCCAATCGGTTTGCATAGGGAGAGGGGTGAGAGGAGAGGAGTTTTGAGTTTTGAGTTTTGAGTTAAAAGAGAGAAGTGAGGCGATGGTGAGAAGAGAGGTAATGGAGGCAGAGGGGTCAGGGGAGGGATGTTTAGCCTTTAGCCTTACGGCTGACCGCTGACGGCTAGATCTTGATTTTGGCAGCAAATGTACCCAAATGCTGCTGTCGCCATTGGGCATCGGCTTGACGATCGGTTTTAAGTTCCAACACCCGAATGCCATTTGTGGGTAAGGGGTTGAGTCGCTGTTCTAGCTGTTGCCAGGTTGTGATTGGCTCATGCTCGACCTCATAGGTGGCGCAGAGTTTGGCAAAGTCGATCGCTTGTGGTGTGGCAAAAAACGCCTCAAAGGATGGATTGCCTTGAGCGATCGGCAGCATCTCGAAAATCCCGCCGCCGTTGTTGTTGATCAAAACGATCGTCAAATGTCCAACAAACTGCTGGCGCAACAAAAAGCCATTCGTATCGTGCAGTAACGCCAAATCACCTGTCAGCATGACGCTACTTTGCTGTCGATGTGCGATTCCCAATGCCGTGGAAAGGGTGCCATCAATGCCATTAGCACCACGATTGAAAAACGGCTTCACTCTGGAGCTTCCGGGTGTCCAGAACCACTCGACATCGCGGACGGGCATACTGCTGCTAATAAATAGAGGCGTTTCCGCTGGTAGCACCTGAGACAGCAACCAGGCAGCTTTGCCTTCAAAAAGAGTATCTGTTTCGCGCATTGTGTGGTCAACGTTCTCTTTAACTTGCGCTTCGATCGTGCGCCACAGGTCGAGATAGGGTTTCGCGGTAGGAGTTGGTTGGGGAATCGTTTGGAGGAAGGCGGCGATCGACAGCCTCAGATGCGTTGTGTTGCCATGCAGCGGATCAAGATTACCTCCATCGGGATCAATAATCCATTGACGGGGCTGTGTCTCTGCTAACCAGGTACGAAGCTGTTTACTGGTAGGCATTCCACCCACACGAATCACCGTTTCGGGGGCAAGTTTCTCCGCTAGTGCCGCCTTTCGCAGTATCAGGTCATAGGTTGTAATCAAGTTGAGATTCAAGTCAGCGTAGTTTCGCAGCGGTGAAAGTCCTTCTGCCAGAACCGGATAGCCGAGGGTCTGGGAAAGTTGGGCGATCGCGCGGCAGTACACCTCTGGCGCTTCAGGTTGGGCAGGGCCAGCGATGATGATGCCGTGAGGGGAGTGGGGAGTGGGG
>JACMKO010000160.1 GCA_014380065.1 Leptolyngbya sp. ES-bin-22
CCCACACGCCCGATCGTCGCCACTTGTGGGCAGCTCAAACGCCTCAAGGGTTTGCTGTGGAGCCACTCATTCGCTGCCATCAAGAAGGAGTGGCTCAGGGATGGGAAGTCACGGATGATGCAGCTTTATTTGAGCAGTGTGGCTTGTCGGTTAGAATTGTGCCCGGTGAGGAAAGCAATTTGAAAGTCACAACTCCGATGGATCTGGCGATCGCGGAGTTTATTCTGCGTCAGCGGGGAGTTTGAAGTCGCGACAGATTATGCCTTTAGAGGACGAGATTAGCGCGGACTTTTCAAAGATCCTCTTGACCTTCTACCGCCTCACTACCAACGATTCAGCCTTCCTTGACCACCTTGACTCGCCTCCGTTCCGGTGGCAGCGTGACAGAAAATTGACCCGCTAGCTTGATATCCTTCTGCCCAGTCTGGGTCGATGCTTCTAACGGGGCATTGCGGGCAGGCGACTGTGCTTGAATGGCTTCGCTAATGGGGTGGTGCAAAAGAGTGAGCAGACAGGAACAGCCTGTAAGCAGCAGCAAATCCAATTCTTTGCTCAGCAGCCGACGCTGGGTTTTGTGGAATGGCAGACCTGGTGCTTGCTTCTGTCGTTGGCGAGTCATAGGGGTGTAACTGTCGATAAAGGATGGAAGGCTTGGACTCCTCAGTATACCCAAGTCGATCGCAAGCCTGTCTAACGTAGACTGACTAGCGCACAAACCTGTTCCTGGTATGAAGCAATCCTATGTGCTTTGTGTCTATTACCCTTGGATTGCAAGCCGTCAGCTTTAAATCCTGCGCTAACCGCTAAAGCTGACGTAACGATGGTGTTTAGGGTCGGCTCATATCACGCATGGCTCCTCGTGCCATTGCCGCGATCGCCTGGTCGTTTGCTTTTGGTAGATGGTAGTACTTGCCGCCTGCCTGCTGCGCCAATTCCTTAGCGAAGCCAGTGGAGATGAACTTGTTTTCGGTATCGATGACGAGTAGCTGAATACCAAGGGCGCGAATTTTGGCGGCAATATCGAGCAGTTCGGCTTTGATGTCGGGCTTTTCGTCGGGGGGAATGGTTTCGCCAAGCGATCGTGCCAGCGGCACATTACCCCGACCATCAGTGATCGCAACGACCACGACTTGTCCAATATCGCCAGACTGTCTGGCGTTCATGCCAACGCGCACTGCTTGGGTGAGACCGTGTGCTAAAGGAGAACCACCCCCACAGGGCATTCGATCGAGCCGTCGTTTGGCTGCTTCGATCGATCGAGTCGGCGGCAGCAAAATTTCTGCTTGCTCTCCCCGAAAGGGAATCAACGCGACCTGATCACGATTCTGGTATGCCTCGGTCAACAACCGTAGCACGGCTCCTTTTGCCGATTGCATTCGATTCAGCGCCATTGAGCCAGACGCATCGACGACGAAGACCACGAGCGCTCCCGCTTTGCGCGCCAATCGTTTAGCGCGAATGTCTGCCTGTTCGACGAAGACGCGTTTGCGGGAGGGAGTGGGGAGTGGGGAGTGGGGAGTGGGGAGTGGGGAAAGTTTTGAGTTTTGAGTTTTGAGTTCTGAGTTCTGAGTTAACGCTGACTCCTGATTCCTCTCCCCTCTCCTCTCTCGCCGTCCTTTCTGATACGGCGCTGCTGCCCGCAGTGTGGCATCAACCGCGATGCGGCGGACTTTCCCTCTGGGCAGCATGGGTTTCACGTAACGACCCCGATCATCCGAAAAAATAATCGCACGACTGCCAGATTTGCCCTGGCGGGTGGTTGCCTGAGCAAAGTAGAGAACGGACGGGTCAAGAATCACGCCTTCAGGATCGAAGATGAATTCTTCGGGAATGGCAGGTGGTTCTTGCTCTTGTTCATCCTGGTCATCGCTTTCCTCTTCGTCGCGATCGTCCTGCTCTTGCTCCGACTCATCCTCCGGTTCTTGCTGGTTTTGAGGGGGTGGCGGTGGTGGCGGTGGCTCTTCCGGTGGAGTTTGCACGATGGTCGATCGCGGCACGATGACCAGTTCAACGGCACGGCGCAAATCGTCTGCCGTCACATCGGTACGACCATCCAGCGCGGCGTGGGCTTTGGCAACGCGCACAGCAAACAGCTCCGCTCGATGCCCCATCACACCGCCTCGAATCGCCTCATTCACCAGGTAGCCCACCTGCTCGGAGGTGACCTGTACGTCTTTGAGCCATTCCCGCGCCAGCACAATTTGAGTTTTGAGCGAGTCAATGTCTTCGGTGTATTGAGTCAGAAAGGTTTGCGGTGAGTCGGCATAGCGGGTGGCTTGCTCAACTGCCAGCACGCGATCGTCTAACCCCAGCACCATATCGGCGGAAAGGGCGATCGCAATGCGGTCTAGCAAATGCTCGCGCAAGTTACCTTCTTCGGGATTATAGGTGGCAACCAGCAGCGGTTTGCAGGGATGCTGAAAGCTGATGCCTTCGCGCTCAATCTGGTTGCGTCCATCCGTCAGCACACTCAGCAGCAGATTTGCTGCCTGGTCGTCCAGAAGATTGATTTCATCAATGTAAAGCACCCCACGATGCGCTTCTGCCAGCAATCCCGGCTGAAAAACCGTCTCGCCGCGTTTAATCGACTGAGCGACATCCACCGAACCCAACAGGCGATCTTCGGTAATGCCCAGCGGAATTTGGATAAAGGGTGCTGGGATGATGGTAGTGGGAAAGTCTAAAGTCTCAAGGCTCAAGGCTGAGCCGCCTTCTGAATTTAGCCTTAAGCCTTCATCCTTCAGCCTTTCCACCGTTAGCCTTTCCACCGTCTCGTCGTCCCACTCTTCAGGCTGTAGCGGATCGCTGTTAAGAGAGCCTTCGACAATTTCGATCGGGGGCAACAGGGCATGGAGTGCGCGCGCCATCACGGATTTTGCGGTGCCACGCCGTCCCGCGATGACCACGCCACCCAAGCCTGGATCAACGGCTGCTAGTAACAAAGCGAGTTTGATGGCTTCTTGACCCACAACCGCAGCGAGGGGAAAGGCGAGAGGGGGCGCGGGAGTGCTGAGTGCAGACATGGGTTCGATCGTAATGCGGTTCAGATCTCAGCATACCAACATCTCAGGGCTGAAGGGTGTAGCTACTTGATCGCGCTATCTGGCTCAGGCGTAATTGCTAACGCGATCGCAAGGGGAAATGTCACCGTAAAGGTAGAACCAACGCCCAATGCAGAGGTCACGTTAATCTTGCCTTGCAGTAGGTTGATGAGGCGAGAGGCAATGGCAAGCCCCAGCCCTTTGCTGTCGAAGTCACGGGATTGATCACTGGTCTCCAATTGAAACTGGGGTTCAAAAATTTTGGCTTGATCTTCTGGCGCAATGCCAGCGCCCGTATCTGCGACCGCGATCGACCAACATTGGTTGGGCAAGGTTTGAGCCGTGAGCTGAATCGAGCCAGCGTTGGTGTAGCGGCTGGCGTTGTGCAGAAGGCTGGTAATGACTTGATGTAGGCGCAATGGATCAGACAGAACTTGGTCAGGAGCCATCGCACAATCAACGCTGACCTCCAAGCCTTTTGCGGCGATCGTGGGTGCCATCACCTGCACAATTTCCTGCACAATCGCACGGACATTCGTAGCCATCAGGTGCAGCTTGAGCTTTCCAGCTTCATAGCGGGAGAGTTCGTTGAGATCATTGATCAGGTGCAACAGATAGCGACCGTTTCGCAGTACACGCTCAATATGGTCAAGTTTAGGTGCCGTATCCTCCGAGGTCGCCGTCTGTTGCTGTTGGCGTAAGAACAGTTCCGAAAACCCCACGATCGTGTTGAGCCGCACGTTGAGTTCGTCTGTCACCAACGACAAACTATCTTGATTGGTACGTACCAACCGATCCATCTCTCGCCCGGTTAGTGCCAACTGACGCTGCAACTGCTCCAATTCTTTCATACGTTCGCCGACATAACTTTTGAAGCACTGAGCGATCGCTTCATCTACCACCATGTCGATTAGTCGAAAGACGCGAAAGACTTCGATCGACGCTTCACGCAATAGATCAGCCTCTAGCATGGCGAAGATCGACCGCCGCAGTAGCCGATACTCCCACGCAATTTCTGCCGGATCAAACCCTTGCTGAGCGCGTAGTATGCCATGTTGCAAACTGGCATCCACAAGCAACTGAATGTCATCTTCCTCACTGCGCGACAACACCGTTGCCATCGCCTCTAGCACCATCGGCACGTGATCTCTGATTGCGGTTGAAGACAGCGTGTCATCACTCTTCAAGTGTCTATCCTGGCGCACTGACTCGATCCACTCGTTGAGAATCGCATCGGTTCGCTCAGTAATGATTTGACCAAAGTTGAGCATGGTAGCAAGAGGGTTCAGGGACGATAGGGCACTTGTTTAGTCTAGCGATTGGAGTGGGGAGTAGAGAGTAGGGAGTGGGGAGTGGGGAGTAGTGCAAAACTTAAAACTCTCTTCACCCCTCACCCCTCACCCCTCACCTCTCACCCCTCACTCCTCTCACCCCAACAGTGCTGCTGGCGATCGCTTCACTTGCGATTCGAGAATTGCGCCGTAGAGTGGGCTAGTTTGCATCAATTCCTGATGCGTACCCTGCGCCATCAGACGACCTTTGTCCATCAGAAAAATGCGATCGGCGTTTTTCACGGTGCTGATGCGCTGAGCCACCACAAACGAGGTGCAGGTGCGCTGGCGCATCAGTTCGTCTAGTGCCGTTTGAATTTGGGCAGCGGTTTGGGCATCCACGGCAGAGGTGCTGTCATCCAGAATCAGGATGCTGTAGTCGGTCAGGAGGGTGCGGGCGATCGCCAGCCGTTGTTTTTGTCCACCGGAGAGACCGACACCCCGTTCACCGACGATCGTCTCATACCCATCAGGTAAGCCCATAATGAAGTCGTGCATTTGCGCGGCTTTGGCAACGTCGATCACCTGCTCGGTTGAGGCGTTGGGCTTGGCATAGGTAATGTTTTCGCGGAGGGTGCCGGAGAAGAGAGTGGTTTCCTGGAAGACAATGCCGATGTGCGATCGCAGACTTTTGAGCGTAAAATCGCGCACATCCCGTCCGTCAATGCGGATCGAGCCAGCCGTAGCATCGTAAAAGCGGGGAATGAGGTTCATGATGGTGCTTTTGCCCGAAGCCGTCATGCCCAGCACGGCAATGAGTTCATTCGGTCTGGTTTCAAAAGAGACCCCTTTCAGCGCTTCAGTGGTGGCACCGGGATAGCGGAACGACACGTTTTCAAAGGTAATTCTGCCGCCGCAGGTTTCAAAGGGCACAGCATTGGGTCGATCGCGGATTTCCACTGCTGCATCCACCACTTCATAGACCCGTTCGGCGGAGGCGGCTGCCTGAGCGATCGCGGGTGCGGCAAAGCCAATCAGCAAAATCGGCTGCAAAATCAACAGGAGGTAGGAATTAAACGCCACCAGTTCGCCCACCGAAAACCTGCCGCCGATCACCTCAGCACCGCCATAGCCGAAGACTGCCAGCGTCACCAAATTGCTCAACAGAAAAATGAACGGAAACGTATTGCGGATGGCGCGAATGGTTTTCATGTTTGCCCGCACCAGGGCATCATTCATCGCAGTGTAGCGGGTCGTTTCAGTAGACTCGCGCACGAAGGCTTTGACGACGCGAATGCCCAACAGATTTTCTTGCAGGATAGCGTTGAGGTCGCCCAACTGCTCTTGCACCTGCTTAAAGAGCGCCCCGTTACTGGTCAGAAAATTTGCCAGCAGCCAGCCAGCCATCGGCACAACGGTCAGCGTAATCAGCGCCAGTTTCCAGTTCATGACCAGCAAGATGATGGCGATCGCCACCAGCGTCACCACTGAGTTAATGACTTGTATCAGGCTGGTGCTCAGAAACGTGCGAATTTGCTCAATGTCGCTGGTGACACGCGTTAGCAGTTGCGAGGTTTGCGATTGATCGTGGTAGCTAAAGCTGAGGTTTTGAATCTGGCTAAAAATCTTGTTGCGGAGATCGTAGACAACGCCCTGGGATGCCGCTTCTGCCCAATAGCTTTGCCCAAAGTTGAAGATTCCACGGGCGATCGCCGCCACCACCAGCCAGCCAGCGCTATACAGCACTACCTGTAAGTTCTGCTTCGCAATGCCCTGATCAATACCCCACCGAAACAGTTGCGGTGTGACTGCACTTGCCACTGTGAGAAGTAACAAGCTGACCAAAGCACCGATCGCCGTCCAAACGTAGACGCGCAAGCTTTTCATCACGCGCCAGATCGGCTGCATGGATGAGTTTTCCTGAAGGTCTTGTTGTTGCACCAATGGAATCACCGCCTTTATAGCCATTGCTCAGCGCACGATCGCTTGACCCGTCAAAATTGTAAGCTGTCTCCCTTCAATCCCAAACTTTAGATCCCCGGTGTCTTGCAAGCGTCAGGGCATTGCTCACCTGGAAACCGGGTTGTTTGGCACTGAATGTTAAATAACTTTACAATTCTTCCGTTGAATTACGGACGTTTTCCAGGCTGTCTTTTGCCACCCACAGAAAAGGAGTCTTTGTCTTCCGCTAAACGACTGAAATCCTCACAGTTTCTGCGTTGAATTGCGGGAAGCTTTGGGCTTACTTTGATTATGGTCAAAGTAAATCAGGCTTTGCTGAACGTCGGGAGGACTCGCCCTCATCCCCAACCCTTGTATCTTAAGAA